>JABFSC010000564.1 GCA_013140885.1 Deltaproteobacteria bacterium
CGGCGGTGATGAACGCGGGCAAGGACGCGCATGTCGTGCTCACTTCCTTCATGCACGAAGAACTACGAGCGGCCCACCGCTTGAATCCCGGACTGCGGCTCGGTGCCTTATGGGGCCGTCTTCCTGCGGATGTCGTCCAGCAAACGAAGCAACTCGGTGCCGAAGCGCTCCACGTCTGGCATGAGTTCGTGGACCAGCCGCTTGTCACCGCGGCCCACGCCCAAGGGCTGCTCGTGCGCGCGTGGAATACGAGCAAGGAAGAAGATATGCGTCGGTTGATCGCGCTGGGCGTTGATGCGATTGGGTCGGATCGACCGGATGTTCTTCTTGATGTCCGCCAACAGATGGAACGCTGAAAGGAAAAGGCAAAATCCATGATGCCCCCCTCTGTGCTTGGATTATGACAACGCCCCAATGCCCCAGCGAATGCCTCGCCGCAAGAGTTCGTAATAGACCGGCAATTCCCACGCGCAACGCTCGACCGAGCAGACCGGCATGATGGGCTGCATATCATATTTCCCGCGACAGTGTCCCAGCGTGAGATACAAGACCTCCCCCGCGCTGTGCGGGTGGAGATAGAACTGCGGGCGCGGGTCATCCTGGGGCCACTCCTCACGCACATAGCCGGTCGCCGGGGTCGTGTAGCGCGACTCCAACAGCGTGTGGATTTTCCCGAAAAACTCACAATAGTAGGGCTCGTCATAGACATCGAACGCGTCGAGACCCCGCACCAGGGGATGGGCCGGGTCCGCGACCGTCACCTGAAAGTGTTGTTGCGGGGGATGCGCGATGAACCGACTACCGAGCAGCTCCATAAACCGTGGGGCCTTGTTGGGCGTATCCGCCGCGCCGGGGATGGTAATGTCGCCCACTGTCCGCTCCGGCCCGACGAACTCCACCAAGGCATTGGTGGCATGGAGCGCGAACCAGCGCTTGCCGCTCGCGAGGAAGCGCGCCAGCCCTTCTTGTTGCTCCGGCGTGGGACAGAGATTGCATGTGTAGGTCACGAGCAGTTGCGCCTGGTTGATCGCGTCCAGGTCGCGATAGTCCTCCGCGACGCGAACGACCACATCCTCATGCTCGGCCAAGAGTTTCAGCAACTCCAGGCGCGCGAAGTTGGTATCGTGGAATCTCGCGTTGCAGATCAAATAGACATCAATGCGGGTCGAGGTGGTCATGCTGTATTCTCCCATCGTGAAGAAAGTTGTTCTTCACCATCACTTACATCCGCAACGGTCATAAGCTCAAGCGCCCGGCAATGGTGTTGCCGTCATGGATCATCGCCTTTGCCATCCTACGCTCTGAGCGGACACCGTGCGTGCTCCGGCTACCGTCGCTCTGGCGCAATCTCTTCGAGTGGGCGACCGCTGGTCTCAGGGAAGGTGAACGCGACGATCAGTGGCGTAATCAGGGTGAGCGATGCGAGGAGAGAAATGGCTGGCCAATGAGAGCCGAAACTGTGGAAGAGAAGCGACTCAAGCAGGAGTCCCAAACTCGCGCCAACCGTGGCAATCGCCACACGCGCTCCCGCCGCCGTCGAGCGGTATGATGTCGGAAACAGCTCCGCTCCGTAGGCGGCAAGCATCACCCCAGTCCCCAGTAAAGTAAAAATCATCAGGAGCCAGAGCGGGACGATCAAAAATGATGGGGCATTGTAGTAGGCCACCGCGCAGATCGCTTCAGCAAACAGAAAACCAACAGTGACCCGTTTCCGACCAATCCGGTCGCTTAACCATCCGGCAAACGTATTGCCCACGACAGCAAAGGCTCCGGCAAAGACCGTGAGCAGCCCAACCCCACGCGGCGTCCAGCCATGCACGTCTTGCAGGTACTTCGAGGCAAAGAAGTCCGCGACCGCCGCCGCGGCGGCGAAGATGAAGACGACAACCGCGAGCAAGGCGAACCGACGAGGATACCGACGGAACAACTCCTTGAGTGGAGCGAATAATAGTTGCGGTTCGGGATGCAGCTCCCGTTGTCGCTGATGGGCCACGAAGCGTTCCGTTTCCGGCATCCGCCGACGGTAGTAAGCAAGGATCAGCAGCGGCCCAAGCCCAATGAGGTACAACGCGCGCCACCCATTCTCATATCCGCCGATCAGCGCGAACAAGAGCGCGGCCAATCCCGCCCCACACGATTGAATCGCTCCGAGCGCGCCAATGCCCCATCCGCGCACGGCGGGATCGAACTCTTCCGCGATCACCACGATTCCGAGCAACGACTCGGCGACCGCGAAGGCGCGAGCGAGAAATTGTAAAATGACAAACGTGCGCACATCGGGAGCGAATGCGGTCGCCGCTGTCAGCAGTGTGTAGGCGGCAATGGTAAAGAGCAGGACGCGTCGCCGACCAATCCGGTCCGCGAACACCAGAATGAGAAACGCCGGGAGCGACCCGAACCGCACCACCGCGCCCAGCAGCCCCAATTGCGCTTCAGGAATCTGTAACCCGGCTTGAATCTGTTTGAGCGTGAGCACGAAGAGATACACATCGTACTGCTCGAAAAACGACGCCGACGCGACCAGCCCCAACACGCTCCATTGCCGACGCGTGAGCGCCGGCGGGCGGCCCAAAAATGGCATGAACAAGAGCCAACTCGGTCGATAGCGACGGGCGTCGTCCGCATGCGCCGCGCTTGGCTCTTCTTTGTGAGGAGGGTCCGAGAAGGGTGGCACCTTACACGCCGCCAAACTCAATCAATTCGATCACGGTGCCGTCGGGGTCCGTGAAGCAGACAAACGAATCGCTTCCGCCCGCGCCGTTGGGGATGACTTGCGGCTCGGAGAAGAACTCCACCCCTGGGATATTGGCGGCCTTGACCTTCTCACACAAAGCGCGCAACCCCTCGGTCACGAGCGCGATTCGCGCCATTCCAGCGCGGGTCAAATCGGGAGAGGCGCGGCCTTCGGTCTTGGGACTCTTCCACTCAAGCAAGTCGAGGCGCGTCGAGCGCCGATCATCGCCAACTTGAAGCAGGGCCGCGCGCCCAACGGGATGCGCGATCCGCAATCCCCGTTCAAGATATTTGCTCCCCACTTCGCCGAGGTCGCGCACGATCTTGAATTCCAAGAGTTGATAAAAAGCGAGCGAGCGCTCGAAATTGGTGACGTTCACATTGATATGATAGATGCCTTTGACCATAGTGCCCTCTCCGGTTCCTACGCTGAATCCAGTGCCGAACTGTTTTCGACTCCGAACGGTCCTCACCCGCGCAACACCACGACGCCATCCCGCACCGCGAACCCACCCTCAGCGGTAATGACATCGAACGATACTACATCGCCACCCGCCGCGCGCTGGCGAGACAGGATACGCACAGTGATCTCCGAGGGCATGAGCACCATCGCGTTGAACCGACCAGCGACCCGACCGACGCGCTCCGGTGTGTTGTCCGCTTCCCACTCAACGATTTGTGAGACCGCCAACGCCAGTGTCGCCGTGCCATGCAAAATGAGTCCCGGCAATCCAGCCCGTGCCGCAACCGCGGTATCGGTATGCACCGGATTCCAAATCCGCGCGCACTCGGTATACACATGCGCCGCCAATGCCGAGATCGGCACCGTGACTTCAGTACGCACGGATGGCGGGCCGCCACTTACCTCCGGCATCGCTGGAATATCGTGTGGCGGTCGATCCTGTCCAGTGACTTGCACGTCCCGATACAGGCTCCCGTTCCAGGTCGTGCAGACGAGGTTCCCGTCGGCATCGAGCGTATCCAGCCGGGTCACTTGGTACGCGCCCGGCTTGCGCTGCTCCACGCCAACGACCGTGGTCCGTGTCGTCAACCGATCTCCGGGCCGCACCAAGCGGTGAATGATCGTATCTTGAGTGGCATGAACTCCGCGCAGGCGTTCCTCCACGCTCAATCCCGCCAGGGCGGCGGTGTCGCGCATCGCCAGGACCGCGGGCCATTCCACGCATACTGGGAACAGCGGATGCGCGACAATGCCGGTGGGTCGCAGGGTGTCGAGGTAGCACAGCAGGGTATCTCCAAGCCCGGCGGAATACGCCATGATCCAGCGGGCATCAACGTCATGGATAACTGGGGCAACGGTCGCGCCAACACTTGTGGCATTGAGCGGCATACTCTTCTCCTTTTTTAGATGAGACCGGCCACGTGCGCTGTTGCGCCGCGCGGCCGACAAACCGACACGTTATTTGTGTACGGGAACCGCGTGCAACTCCACACCAAGGGCGCGCATCAGCTTGAACACGACGTCATAGCGTGGTTTTGCCCCAGGGGCCAACGCTTTGGACAGGCGGTCACGGCCCAGGCCGGTGTCTTTCGCCAGTTGCGCCATCCCACGAGCTTTCGCGACGTCGCCAATGGCCACGAGGAAGACATTGGGATTGTCATCTTCCAGCGCGGCGGTGAGGTACTCCGCGATCACTTCCTCGCTATCAAGGTAGTCCGCGGCGTCAAATGGCGCGAGCTGTTTCATGTCTCAATCCTCCAGACCTTTGAGCAAGGCTTTCGCCTGCTTGATATCTCGCTTCCGCGTCGATTTATCGCCCCCGCACAGCACCACATACGTGACTTCCCTCTTCCGGGAGTAAGACACTTGATACCCCGGCCCACAATGGATTCTCATCTCCATGATTCCCGCACCGACCGGCTCACAATCTCCAAGGTTGCCCTGTTCGGCGGAACGCAGGCGCGCGGCGATGCGCGCTTTCCCGATGGGGTCACGCAAGGCTTTGAGCCACGCATCAAATTCCGGGGTACGAAGAAGCGTGATCATGCGATGTGTGGGATCTCACCTTTGCTTTCCCTCGCGGTTCAACACGAAAGAAAACTACCGCATTCCCCTGACATTGTCACTCGAAACGGAACTCCGACCTTCCTGACCTTGGACTTTGGTGCAGAGGATGTGGACAGAGGGCGGGGCATTGTCGGTACTCGCTTCCAAGTGAGATGCGAGAGTTCTGGCAGATTCGCGGTGGGGAGTCTAGCGGTTGAGGAAGGGGGAAGCCAACGGAAATTCCCCAGGCTCCTGAGTGCAACACCGAAAATCGGTGGCGGTTAAGGATAAGACAGTGGATTCTCCACGCTCAATCCCTCGGACCGAGCCGCGTTGTTCAGGTGCGTGTCGGCTGAGACAAAAGCGGTGAGTGTTACCCCGCTGCTGTTGAGCTCAGCCTGTACAGTCAAGGCACTCGCAAGTTGGATGGCATCATACCCACGCAGTCCATGTCGTTCAGCCAAGGCCATTGCGAGGTCAACAACCGCCGCGGGAACGAGCACGATGAGATATGCCGTCTTGAAGTGGCTCTTGAACGTGGAGATGGCGACTTGCGCATCGTGGGGTGGAACCGCCCCAGTCCGCATTTTCCGAGTCACCGCCGCGACCATCTCCGCTCCTGTCACGAGCGCAATGAAGATACTATCGGCCGAAGACGGATCGGTGAGACTAGCGATCCACGAACTGCCAACCTCCCGCGCGTACCGTTTGACTAACGCGCTACTGTCCAAATAGTACATCCCCATCAGCGACGTTCCTCGATAATTGCTTCGGAGAGCGGCTGGCCTTGCACCTCAAGCAGTTTCGCGTGAGTCGGTGCGAGCAGGGCTGAGTCGCCAGGGGCGAGCAGAAGCCCCTTCATGCGCAGGCGTTCTATCGCGACAGCATTCCGAACCTGCTCCGCTGTTTCCATATACTGCATAATCACCTGGGAGATCGTGACCCCGCGAGCTTTCGCTTGACTCGCCAAGCGGACGTAGATTTCATCAGGTAATTCCACTGTCGTTGTGTTCATCGGTATCTCCT
>JABFSC010000755.1 GCA_013140885.1 Deltaproteobacteria bacterium
GGGCGGGGAACGCCGCATTAGGGGGCGGATGTCTGTTGCTTGCCCTGCGCGGGGTCGTGTCGCCTTTTCTTTCCATCGTCGTCGCCAATACCCTCGTCGCTCTGGCCTATGTGCTGTTACTGAATGGCACGCGGCAATTCGCCGGCAAGCCCCGCGAGTGGTGGCTGTCAGCGGTGCTGGTGGGCGGAGTGTGTCTTGGGCTGTCTGTTTTGGTGGCGATCGAGGCGCCGATCGATTGGCGTATTACGCTCAATGTGCTGATGCCCAGCCTTCTCAGTTTCCGTCTCTGCCGACTGCTGTCGCGCCTGGAGGAGCCTGCCACGGCCTTCGCGCGCAAGGTGACCGCACAGGTATTCATGGTCAACGCCTTCGGCTATATGGCGACCGGGCTGTTGGCCGCGCCTCCTTATGAGGAATTCTCCGACCTGTTCGCCCCCTCGCGCTTGATGGTCTTTATGTTTCCCGGCGCGCTGCTCTGTGTCATCGGGTGGTCCGTGGGCTTCCTGTTCATGGTGGATCAACGCTCTCGCGCCGAACTCGAGGACTCCCGTCGTGAGCTCGAGGACAAAGTCGCGGCTCGTACCGAGGCGCTCGAGCGTCAGATCGCCGAACGCGCCCAGGCGGAACATGCCTTACAGGATCGTGAGGCGCGGCTGCGACGCGCGGAATCCCTGGCCCGCATTGGGCACTATTCCTTTGATGTGGACCTCGGCAACGGCATGGGCTCGGAAGGGCTTGAAAAAATCTGGGGGGTCGCACCTGGCACTCATCGCACCTTTGCCGACTACGTCCAGCACATTCATGCGGAGGATCAGCCACGAATCATGGCGGTCGTCAGTGAGGCGGTCCGGCACATGCGGGGATTCGACCTCGAATACCGGGTCGTGCGACTGGACGGCAAGGTGGTGACGGTGCACTCGGTGGCCGAGGTCACCGTGGACACGCAGGGAAAACTGGCGCGCTTCTTCGGTGCGCTGATCGACATCTCCGAACAGAAGAAAATCGAACAGCAGCTTCGTGACGCGCTTAACGAACGGGAAACCTTATTGCGAGAAATTCACCACCGGGTCAAGAATAATCTGCAAGTCATCGCCAGTTTGCTCTACCTGCAGGCACGGCGAACGGACAGCCTGGAGAGTCAGCACGTGCTTCAGGAAAGTCGCGACCGTATCGTGGCCATGTCGCTCATCCATCAGAAGCTCTATCGATCCACCAATCTGAGCCGCATCAATTTCACCGACTACGCGCGGGATCTCGTCACCACGCTCTTTCGCTCTTATGGGGTCACCACGGCGCGCGTCTCCCTGGTCATCCCCGACTCCGACATGACTCTTGCGATCAACCAAGCCGTCTCGTGCGGAATCATCATCAATGAAGTGGTCTCCAACGCCCTGAAGTACGCGTTCCCGCACGACCGGCACGGGACGCTCTTCATCGAATGCCAACAAGACCCGCATCATCGCTATCATCTGATCCTGCGGGATGATGGCGTGGGGCTGCCCGCGGACTTCGAGACCCGCTCTCAGCTCTCACTCGGGATCACCCTCATCAAGCGACTGACGGAACAGCTCCACGGGACCCTCAACTACAGTAGTTCGGCGCAGGGGACGGTCTATCACCTGACCTTTACGCATCCGATGCGCCGAGAAGAAGACGACACCCGTGTACAAATGGACGAGGCATATACACTATGACGCCCGCGAGCATTTTCATCGTTGAAGACGAAGTCCTCATTGCCATGGAACTCGAAGAACGCCTGAGACAGCTCAACTATACGGTCTGCGGACACGTGACCCAAGGCGAAGAAGCCTGCGTCAAAGTCGAGGATCTCCATCCTGATCTCATCCTCATGGATATCTCTCTGGCCGGGGCCATGAACGGCATTGAAGCGGCGGAACGGATTCGTCAGGCGCACGATATTTCGGTGGTGTTCTTGAGTGCGTTTTCGGATAACGATCTCTTGCGGAAAGCCGCGCACGTCGAACCCCACGGCTATCTGGTGAAGCCCTTCGAGGAACGGGAACTGCACGCCACGATCACCATGGCGCTCTATCGCCACCAGATGGAGCGCGAACGCGCGGAACTTACGCGCAAACTCCAGCGGGCCGTGGATGAAATTCGCGAACTGCGCGCGCTGTTGCCCTTTTGCGCCTGGTGCAAACAGAAGATTCGTGAAGAGGACGATCAATGGGTCGGGTTCGAAACGTATATCAAACGGCACCTCGGCAACGACATCACGCACAGCATCTGCCCGGAGTGTTTCGCCCAGGAAAAGACGAAACTTTAGGAGCTGAAGACGCAAATGCAATCGTAGATCTTGGGAGACGGCAGGGACTCCGCGCAACAGGCCCTGATGACGTGTCTCCTTTTCCAGAAGAAAGGTGCGCTGTGCTCAAGTCCGGTATGGATTCATGAGGAAGATCAATTATGGGGCCCGATGACATTACTCGGCTTCAGCCGATTGGGGACGCCTCCGGTCAGGTGCGTCGGCTCGCCATCCTTGCCCGCGAGATGACGGTCCAAAAGCACACTGAAGCGCGGTTACGGGAAAAGATGAACAGCTTGGCATTCGTCTTTGACTACACCTCCGACATGCAAGGGTTGCTGCGGGTCGAGCCAGAGGATCGTCTGGTGTGTGTGGCCGCGAATCGTGCATTTCTGGAAGTGTTGCGCGATGCCGAAGGCCGGCCGCGGCGGATGCTTGGGGCCATCACCGACATCACGGACCAGAAGCGCACGGAGGAACAGCTACGGACGTCCGTGCAGGAGAAAGAGGTGTTGCTGCGGGAGATTCATCATCGGGTCAAGAACAACCTGCAAATTGTCTCCAGCTTGCTGTACCTCCAATCCCGAAAAACCGACAACGCCCAGGTCCACATCATGCTCCAGGAAAGCAGGGACCGTATCCGCGCGATGTCCCTCATTCACCAGAAACTTTATCAATCCGCCGACTTCGCGCGCATTCAGTTCGCGGGCTATGCGGGCGAATTGACGCGCGAGATACTGCGGTCTCATGGTGTGGCCCAGGCAAAAGTGGCGATTGAGATCGAAGGCAATGGCTTGATGCTGTCCCTGAATCACGCGGTGCTCTGTGGCTTGATCCTCAGCGAAGTGGTCACGAATTCCTTGAAATATGCGTTTCCTAACAACCGCCGTGGCACGATTCGCATCGCCTTGCGGCAAGAGGCCGCTGGATGGTGCCAGCTCATTATCAGCGACACGGGTGTCGGTCTTCCGGTTGACTTCTCGACGCGCCGGCAGTCGTCCTTGGGCGTGACGCTTATTGAGAGATTAGTGGGACAGATGCAAGGGAAGTTGGAGCGCGAGAGTTCATCCGCGGGAACGTGCTATCGCATTTCGTTTCCCCAGCCGAGAATTTTAGAGGACGATGCCGGATAACCGCGTGAAACGGTAGCTGTCGCGCACGTGCTTGGACCGACAATGGTCACGATAGCTGACTCACATGCGTCAGTGCTTGGTCGAGGTCGCTGATGAGATCACGCCAATCTTCGAGTCCCACGGCCAGGCGAATGCCACCGGGTTCGATGCCGAGCGCGAGCTTGCGCTCTTCCGGGACCGCCGCGTGCGTCATGCCATACGGGTTTTCAATCAGCGTCTTGGTGTGGCCCAGGCTCACCGCCAAGGTGATCGTATACGAGTGCTCGGCGATGTAGTCGATAAAGGCTTCAGCGTGGCGGTTGCCGCCCTCTTCCTTCTTGAGCGTGAAGTGGAGCACCGAGCCGGGAGCAAAGCGGCCCCGGTCATCGGTCATTTGCCGGAGCGCGAGTTCCCGTTGGGGATAGTGTTCAAGCCCTGGATAGGAGACCTGGGCGACGAGTGGATGCTGATCGAGGAACTGCGCGATTTTCTGCGCGCTCTTTTGTTGG
This sequence comes from Deltaproteobacteria bacterium, assembly GCA_013140885.1. Lineage (GTDB taxonomy): Bacteria > Desulfobacterota > Binatia > Bin18 > Bin18 > JABFSC01. The sequence goes on from JABFSC010000755.1 coordinate 3,888, forward strand.
TTGACCATGCGCGTGGCCAAGGTCGGCAACCCGTAGACCAAGAACGCCCAGGCGCTTTTCGATGTCAGGACGCCGCCAAAATCCTTGCGGTAATACATCAACAAGCCATGCAGATCGTGTGGGGCGATGACCGCGCCCCCCATGTCCGTGCCGAAACCGCCAATGTCCTTGGTCAGGCTATGCACGACAATGTCGGCCCCATGCTCAAGTGGACGCTGACAATAGGGTGTGGCGAAGGTGTTATCGACAATGATGCGGATGGGAACTTTCCGGCCTTTGTTGGCTTGGTCCACCAGACGCCGGACCCGCGCGATGTCGATTAACTGGAGCGTGGGATTGATCGGCGTCTCAAAGTAGACCACGCGCGTCTGCTCATTGAGGACCTCGTTCAAGCTGTTGGGGTTCATCAGATCAACAAAACGGGTGGTGATGCCAGCGCGTGGGAGCCAATTGGTGAGTAGGCTATAGGTGCAGCCATAGAGCACCTGATGCGCGACGATTTCCTCGTGCTGCTTGACGGTGACGCCGAAGACCGCGCTAATGGCGGCCATGCCGGTGGCGAAACAGACCGCCGTCTCGCCACCTTCGGCGGTGGCCAAATTCTCTTCCAACATGCCGCGCGTGGGTTCGTCGAGACGGTCGTAAATATAGATGGGCGCATGACGCGGCGCCCCCGCCTCATCAGCGCCAAACTCCAGAAACCCTTGCACGCCGCGATGGGTGGAGTTGAGACGATAGGTCGTTGACGACGAGATTGGTGGAACCACGTGGTGATCGTAGTCCCACTTGGTGTTATCGGCGCTGCCATGAATCAGCCGTGTCCGGAGGTGATAATTCTCGTTCTTCTGAGGGTCACGTGCTTTCTTTGGCATAAGAGACTCCTACGGCGAAAGATCAGGGGGCAGGGATCAGGTTTCGGGTTTCAGGGGTCGGGGTTCGGAAAATTCCCTCTCCCGGCTGGGAGAGGGGTAGGGTGAGGAGGATCAAGTACAAGGTCACCGAGAATCAATAATCGTCATCGCGGCGATCACGTCGATCCCGGCGACGCTCGTCCTCAAGGCGTTGCCGTTCGTATTCCTGTCGTTGGCGTTCCTGTTCATATTCGTCGTCGTAGCGCCCGCGTTCATTCCGGTCCATCTGATTGCCGACAATCGCGCCACCGACCCCACCGACGGCCGCGCCAATGGCCGCGCCTTTACCACCGCCAGCGAGCGCGCCCGTGCCAGCGCCAATGCCAGCACCAAGCAACGCGCCTTTTGACGTATTCGACATTGGCTCGGTGCAGCCCGCTGCGGTGAGCAGACACACGCCGGCAATGACTCGCGCCGCGGCATTCCTGTAGCCTTTCCATGCGTTCATAACGATCTCCTTTCTCTGAGAGAGGGGTCCATGTATTAAGACGCCCCCCATGTTGAGGAGCGTCTCGTGGCGCATTGTAGAGGTATTTCCCCGCGTAGCAAAGAAGAAAGATCGCTTATGCGGGAGTTGTCGCGCGCGTAGGTTTCTTCAAGAAGAACAACAGCATGAGCGCCACCAGATTGAGCGCCGCGCTCAGGAGAAACGCGGCATCATACCGTCCGCTCACGGCATACAGATAGCCAGCGATAAGCGGGCCAAACGCGGCGGGCGAGCCGGAAATAGCGAAGATAAAGCCGGCGATGGAGCCGACCGAAGTCCGACCATAAAAATCGCCGATCAGTGCGGGGAACAACGCGGTGACCCCACCATACGCAAGCCCAAAGATCGCCGCCGCGCTATACAACGAGGCCAGACCGGTACTGAACGCAAAGCCAGTGAATCCCAGTGCCTGCAAGAAGAAGCACAAACCGAGTGTTGGCACGCGTCCAATGCGATCCGAGATGGTGCCGATGAAGAGGCGTCCCATGAACCCGGCGAAGCCGATCACACTAATCGTCATGGCGGCGCGGAACTGTGGAATGCCGAGGTCCACCGCGAACGGGACGATATGGACCATCGGCATGAAGACGACGAGCCACGTCAGCGTGAAGACGATATTCAAGAGCAAGAAAGACCTGGTGCGCTTGGCTTCAGCGAGGGTCCAGTCGTTCGCGAAAGAAGCGGGCGGTGCTCCGACCGGTGTTGGCGTGAGGGTTGGAGCGATCCCATCGGGGAACAAGCCCATCTTTTCTGGATCACGCACGGTGAACGTGGCGCAGGCCCCAATGACAGTGACGGCGACGACACCAAGGAGCAAATAGGCGTGTCGCCAGCCGTAGGCGCTAATCAAGGCGGCGGCGAGCGGTGGAAAAATGAACGTGCCAAAACTCGCGCCGCTGGAGGTCAAGCCAATGGCCAGCCCGCGTTTCTCGATGAACCAGCGCACGACGGTGGCGTTGCACGGCACATACGCGGCGCTCATGCCCGAAGCGGCGATGAGTCCTAGCGAGACATACATTTGCCAGAGGGCGGTGACTTGGCTGGTGAGGATAATGCCGAGGCCAAGCAGACATCCGCCAACCGTAATGACGAGGCGTGGCCCCCAGTGGTCGGTGAACCGACCAGCGACCGCGCCCAAAGCGCTATAGAGAAAGACATAGAGCGCATAAGGAAGCGACAGACTGTCACGGCCCCAGCCCGTTTCCTTTGAGATCTCGGCCATGAACACGCCGAAGGAAAACTGGATGCCATAAGCGACGCAGAGGATCGCGAATGCACAGGCGACCACGACCCAACCATAAAAAACACGGCCTTGTGCCGCCTCGGTCGTCGGGAGCGGTTGGAGTTTACTGGTCACGTGTTCCGCTTCGTTCATGAGCCACCGAGTCTTTTAGTGGAGAGTGGAGAGTTGAGAGTTGAGAAGGAGGAAAAATCTTCTACACCACTCCAAATTTTCCACTTTCCACTTTCCACTCTCCACTCTCCCCTACAGTCCTAGCGCCTTGGCGATATTCACCCGTTGAATCTCATCGGTCCCGCCCGGAATCCGCAGGTTGCGCGCGATGCGAAAAATTTTCTCGATCCCCGATTCCTTCATCAAGCCGTGCGCGCCGTGAAGTTGGACCGCGCGGTCGGCCACGCGGTACAGGGCCTCGTCACAAAACACCTTGAGCGCGCAGACCACTTGAATCAGACCAGGATCAACCTTCAGTTGCCACAGATCACCCTGGTCCGCTTGCCACAAGGATTGCAGCGACAGCGCGCGCATCGCCTGCACGTCGAGATACGAATCGACAATCATCCACTGTAATGCCTGAAAGCGACTCAGCGGGCCGCCAAACGCTTGACGACTCTTGATGTAGGCGATGCAGCGATCCAGCAGATACTGACCGAGGCCCGTGCACATGCCGCCGCGTCGCACGCGAATCCAGTTAATCATCCCCATGCTGAGGTAGAAGCCCTCGCCCTCGTTGCCCCAGGTATGATCGAGTGGCACCCGGCAATTGTCGAAGCGCAGCTCGCCAGTCATGCCATCGTCCATGATGGTGCGATAGGTGCGGCCAATGTGGAGCCCTGGCGCGTCACGTTCGACGATGAAGGTCGTGCCGCCCGCGCCATGCTTGCTGGGGTCGGTCATGGCGCAGACCAGCATCAGTTCGGCATACGGGGCATTGGTGATGTAGGCTTTGGTGCCGTTGAGCACCCATTCGTCTCCCCTCCGCTCGGCGCGGGTTTCCATGCCGAGCACATCGGAGCCGCCGCGATACTCGGTGATCGCGTAGGCGGCGGTCCACTCACCGCGCATCATGGGCGCGAGATACTTCCGTTTCTGCTCATCGGTGAGAAACATCAGCATACGATTAGGGCCTTCGGTCCACGACAGCATCCATTGGGCGACGCCGATGCCGTGCTGATAGACGGCTTCGTGGACGAAGAACATGTCCGTGAGGCTGAACCCACCGCCACCCACTTCCTTGGGCATGTGTAACGCATACAAGCCGCGGTCCGCCGAGCGTGTGCGGATCGCGCGTTGCGCCGCCAACACTTCTGGCGCGAGCTGGCCATCTTCACGCAAGTACAAATGTTCGTTGACGAGATGAGCCGACAACTCACGTTCAATTGGGGTGATCTCGTCGGTGATGAATTGGTGAATATCACGGACGGTTTGCTGGACGTGGGGAGGGGGGGTGAAGTCGATCATAGGGGTCTGCTCTCAGGAAAGATGCTGGAGGTAAGTGGCGGGAGTTCGCACGGGAATCGTTGTGCGGCGTAGAAAATCCTTCGTGTTCCACGTGATGATCGCTTCCACACCATAGCGCTCCGCTTCACGGAGAAGGACCGCATCACCAAAGCTCATTTTTCGAGAAATCTTGTCCGTGAGATCGACTAAAAACTGACTCAACCAGGGAGAACTCGCTTCGGCCCCAATCCCCCACGGGTCGAGGATTCGTATCGGGTAGACAGTCGGAAAACTATAGAGCCACAGTCGCAGGTCCTTCGGTGTGAGGTTAAAGGAGGCAATCCCGCACAGTTCCATCAAGGTAAACGTCGAGATACCTGCTTCTCGCGTCGACAAGGAGTCTAAAAATTCGCGGTTGGTGGCGAAATGCGCATCACGCGGAAAGAACCGATCAATGACGAAGATGTTGCTATCGAGTAAGACCATAACGGTCACCCTTGAGGGCCCGATCCATCTCTTGCCAATTGGCGAAGGGGAGCTTGCGCCCGGCTTTCTGAGTAATCCGGTCAAAGTCCTGACGCAGTTGTCCCGAGGTACGGCGAGCAAACTCCGGATGTGTTTCTTCAATCCGCTTCCGCAGCGTGTCGTACGTACTGGTCGGATACTGTTCCGTGTCTCGTCGATCTTGCTCTTCAAAAGGCTTGAGGGTGGCTATGGGCTTTCCGTGGCGAGTCACAATAACAAACGCTCCTTTCTCTACTATACGAAGCAACCGGGTCGTTTGATTTTTGAGTTCATGGACACTTGCGGCCGCGGACATATTCTGCTCCTTTTGTGATATTGCTCAGATGGCGAAGGCATGACCCTCTATGCCTCCTTCACCATCCCCGTCTTCTTCGTATCATACCCATCCAGCGCCAGCACCGCCTGCTTGAAATCCTCCGAACGGATGACGGTCGTCAGTTTTTGGCCGAGGTCGCCTTGATAAAACTCCTTGAGGAACACCAAGTCGTATTCCTCGCGTTCGATGGGAACGAAGTCGAGGTGCAACGCCTTGGCGGCGGATTTGATGCCGAGGCCAGTATCGACTAGGCCGCTCGCGATGGCGACCGCCACCGACATGTGCGTGACTTCCTCGCGTTCGTAGCCGCGCACCTGTTCGACTTTGATCTTCAGTTTGCTGAGTTTGTAATCCAGTAACACACGGGTGCCCGCTCCCGGCTGACGGTTGACGAACGTCACATCCGCCCGTGTCAGGTCCTTGAGCCCCTTGATCTGCTTCGGGTTTCCCTTCGGAACGATCAACCCTTGCTCACGGATGACCAGGTTCATCACCACCACTTTCCTCAGCAGGTGCTGTCGTTTGAGGTCAGGCAGATTGTAGACCCCAGTGGCGGGATCAAGCAGATGCGTCCCGATGATATGCGCCTCGTCGCGCTTGAGCGCGACGAGGCCACCCAGCGAACCAATGTTGCTGGCCGAAATTTTCAGCCCCGGAAATTGCCCGCGCAGTTGGTCGTCGAGCACCCCAATGGTGAGATCATTGCTGCCGGTGAACAGAATCGTGTTGGCGATCTCCTCCGCTGGTCGGAGCAGCTCGACTTCGACCTCTTGCCCGGCGTTAAGCCCCTCGTCAAGCGAAGGAATACGCAGCACGCCATCGGCCTTGACCATCGTGGTAATCACCCCAGCGCCACGCCCTAGTGGATTCACAATCACCCGGTCGCCCACTTTGCCGAGGCTGACACGGACGAACTCTTCGAGCCCCAGGCGTGAGGGAATCTTGCGTGGCAGAAACGCCTTGACCTTCGGCGGCTCTTCCGCGAGCCGCCCGAGAAAATAGGCGATCAACGGGCGGAGAATCTGCTGACAGATCACCACCGCCGAGACCGGATAGCCCGGCAGGCCGATCACCGGTTTGCCGTTGATCCTCGCCAAAATCGCTGGTTTGCCTGGCATCACATCAATGCCGTGCACCAGCACGTCACCCAACGCTTCAAGCGCGCGAATGGTGAAGTCATGCTCGCCCGCTGACGACCCGGCGATGATGACGACGATGTCATGCTCTTTCACCGCCTTGGTGAGGGCTTTGGTGATCGTGGGCAAATCGTCGATCACGCGCGGGAGCCGTCGCGGCTGACCGCCCCATTCTTCGACGAAGGCGGCGGTCACGCGCGAATTGAACTCAATGATCCGACCCGGTGTTGCGGGCTCGCCGGGTTCGATCAATTCCGAGCCCGTGGGAATGATGCCCACCGTGGGTTTGGCGACAACCGGAATTTTAACGTGCCCAGCGGCGAGCAGCGCGCCAATATCGTAAGGCCGCAGTTTGTGACCACGCGGCAGCAGGGGTTCGGTGGCGACAATATCTTCACCGACGAGCCGGACATGCTGCCAGGGCGTGGCGGCGTCGCGAATCTCGACTTCCTGGGCGTTCTTCTTGAAGACTCGTTCAATCATCACGACGGCATTGGCCCACGACGGCAGCGCGTTGCCAGTATCGACATATTGGAAGATCACTTGGCCAGTGGTGGAGGGCCGCCGTGTTTTGCCGTTAGCGAGCGTCAGCGTGACCGCGGTGAACTCACTGGCCCCGAAGGTCTCTTCCGCGCGCACGGCGATGCCGTCCATCGCGGCGCCGTGGTAATGCGGGGCGGAGAGGTTAGCGAAGATGGAGGCCGCCGTTGTGCGATGGAGCACGTCATCGACGAGGATGTGCTCGACTCGCCTGGGTGGGGTGACCGCATCGAGAAAAGTGGCAAGCGCTTCCGGCAAGGGCTTTTTGGTGAGGTAGCGTTTGCGTTCGGGCTGCTCGGGTTTGTGATGGTCGTGCATAATTCAATTGCGAAAATCGGGGAAGCGGACCGGGGACCGGAGACCGAGGACCGAGGAAAAAACAGCTTATCCCGTGCGTAGGTGAGAATTGCGCTTTTGCATGCTGGCCTCGGTCTCCCGTCTCCGGTCTTCGGTCTGTTTCCTCATCGTTAAAACAAAATAACCTCCACTTCCTCCCCCGCCTCTTTCCCTTCCTCGTTATGCGGGATGCAAAACATGCCGTTGGCTTGCACCAGGCTAAACACCGCGCCGGATTTGCCGGGTAGCGGTTGGGCGAGCAAGAGGCCGGCATTGTTCTCGGTCAGTAGCACGCGCACGTAGTCCTCACGTCCCGGTGCCGAGGCGACATTCTGCGCTAGCCGTGCCCGTGTCGTGCGCAACGGTGCGAAAGCCGTTGTCGCCGGTTCCCCTCCCACCAACCGTACCAGCGGTGCGCCAAACAATGAGAATACCACCAGCGCGGAGACCGGATGGCCCGGTAGCCCCATCACCGGCTTGCCCGCCGCCTTGGCGAAAATCGTGGGTTTTCCTGGGGCAATCGAAATGCCGTGAAAAAAGACCGCCGATTTGGGAAACGAACAGACGACATCGACAGTCATGTCCTTGATGCCAACTGAACTGCCACCAGAAATCATCACCACATCCGCGACGGAGAGCGCCCGCGCCATCGCCTGCTCAAACGCGGGCCGGTCGTCTTTCACCACTCCCAGGTCCATCGGCTCACCGCCCGCTTCGGTAATCATGGCCCGGAGCGAGTATTGGTTGATGTTGCGTATCTGACCAGGCTTCGGGCTTTGCTCCGGCGCGACGATCTCATCACCAGTGGAGATCAACGCGACTTTGGGGCGTCGATGCACCGGCACTTTCGTCAGGCCCACGCCGGTCAACGCACCAAGATCATGCGCTCGCAGCCGGCGACCCGTCGCGAAAATCGCCGCGCCTTTTTTAATGTCCTCGCCAATGCGCAAAATGTTTTCCCACGGCGAGGTGCTGCGTTGCACTTCCAGCGTGCCGTCGCCCATCTCCTCGGTGTACTCGACCATCACCATTGAGTCGGCTCCAGGCGGCAGCATCCCACCCGTGGCGATGCGCATGGTCTCGCCTTTCTTGAGCGCGCGCGTCACCGTCTTGCCCATCTCCACGGACCCAACCAGCTTGAGATACATCGGCAAACTGGCCGACGCGCCAAACGTGTCGTGCGCGCGCACGGCGTAGCCATCCATGTTGGTGCGATGAAAATGGGGCAGGTCCACCGGTGAGGTGAGCGCTTTCGCCAACACGCGCCCGCAGGCATCAACGGTGGGAATTGTCTCGCTCGTGGTCCGTGGCGCGAACGTAGCCAAGTGGTCGCGTGCCTCGGTCGAGGTGACCACGCGAAAGAAGGCTTTGATCGGGGCCAGGGCTACAGCCGTCGATGCGCGAGGCACGGCAACTCCTTCCTGATTTTTTCGACATACTCACGGTCGATTTCGGCGGTGATGACGCACTCCTTGTCCGGGGCGCGCGCGATCACCTTGCCCCACGGATCAATAATCATGGAGTTGCCATAGTCGGCATGGCCGTGCACATTCTTGCCGATTTGGTTGGGGGCGATCACATAGGCTTGGTTCTCGATGGCGCGTGCCCGCAATAACGGTTCCCAGTGCGCCGCGCCGGTCGGAAACGTGAACGCCGAGGGGACGAAAATCACGTCCGCGCCACGCTGAGCAAGCTGGCGGTACAGTTCCGGAAAGCGCAGGTCGTAACAGACCGAGAGTCCAAACATGCCCAGCGGCGTCGGCTGCACAACGACCTCCGTACCAGGCTTCATCGACGCCGATTCCTTGACGGTGACCTGCCCAGGAATGTCGATGTCAAAGAGATGAATCTTGCGATAACAGGCGAGGATGTCGCCGGCGGGACTGAGCAACAGGCTCGTATTATGCGAACGCGGTTCATCCGACTGCTCCAGAAACGACCCCGCGACCAAGTGGATCCGATGCTGACGCGCCAACGCGCGTAAGCGCTCGGAAGTCGGGCCCGGAATGGCTTCGGCCTGCTTTGAGCCTTCACTCTTTGATCCACGCCAGGAGAAGACTTCGGGGAGAACCACGAGTGAGGCTCCGCGGTCAACGGCCAGTTGCACGAACATTTCCGCTTTGGCGAGGTTTTCTTCTTTCACGGAGGAGGCGGTCATTTGGATGGCGGCGGCGATGTAGGAGCGCATACGATCCCCTGTCTAATGGTGGTTAATGATTTTCACGGGACATTGTGAGGACCGTCGCAGGCTAACGCTTGACGATACGACCGTCAATTGTCGGTTATGGTCGCATTCAACAAAGTTTCCCCAACCCCAAGGGGGTTGTGCCTCCTCAGCCCAGGGTTGCGAAGCTACCCTGGGCTTCTTTTGCCCCATTGGGGGGAATGCGTCGGAACATGAGGGGGACACGAGAGGAATACGAGAGAGGAATACGAGAAGAATACCAGGGAGGAACACGAGAGGAATACCAAAGAGCTCAGGGTAGTTCCGCAACCCTGGGCTCGAAGACACAATCCCGTTGGGATTGGGGGACCTTCTCACGCCTCGCGTTGTCCCATGCCGACAATGATCTCGAACTCCTCCGGTGTCAGTGGCATCACCGACAGTCGCCCCTGACGAATCAGCGCCAGGTTCTGCAACCGTTTCTCTTGCTTCATATCACTCAACACAACGGGCTGTGGCAAGGGTTCGACCGGTGCGAGGTCCACGACCACCCAGCGTTGATCGTCGGTCGTCGGGTCCTGGTACGCCTCTTTCACGACCCGTGCGATGCCCACCACCGCCATGCCCTCATTGCTGTGGTAGAACAGCACCGCATCCCCTTTTGCCATCGCCTTTAGATTATTGCGCGCCTGATAATTGCGTACCCCGTCCCAATACGTGCGTTTGTCCTTGACGAACTGCTCCCAGGAGTATTTGAAGGGTTCGGATTTCACGATCCAGTAGTTCATGCTTGGTTATCCTGTGGTCCAGAGGCAAAGGTCCAAAGTTCTTCTTTCCCCATTTTTGCCTTTTGACCTTTGCCTTTTGCCTTTTGATTTTTCCGAAAAGAAAGCTCACTATGAGCCCGCAAACCGTAAAGGAGGGTTACTATGCCACACGGAAGTCGTCCCGAATACCGGATCACAGTCGAGAAGAATGTGCCCGCGAAAATGCGCGATGGCACCACGCTGCATGCCGATGTCTATCGCCCCGATGCCCCAGGCCGCTTTCCTGTTATTCTCTTGCGCTTGCCCTACGGCAAACACATGGCCGCCGATTTTGGCGATCACGAATTTTTTCCCGCCCGTGGCTATGTCGTCGTCATCCAAGATGGCCGTGGGCGCTTTGATTCGGAAGGAACCTACTATCCCTTGATTGATGAACCCCGAGACGGCTACGACACTGTCGAGTGGGCCGCCGCGCTGCCCTACGCGAACGGCTTGGTCGGCACCCAAGGCCAATCCTATTTGGGCGCGACCCAATATCTCTTGGCTCCCACGCGACCACCGCATCTGCGCTGCTCCTTTCCCGTCTCCGCCGCCGCCGACTTTCATCAGAGTTGGGTCTACCACACCGGTGGAGCATTTTCGTTTGGGTGGCAGATTCCCTACGCGATTTTCTTGGCCCGTAATACCATTGATCGACTCGGCATCAAGGACGAGTTGTGGCCGAAAATTCGTCCAGACCTGCTGCGCGGGATCAACTTCGGCAATCCGCTCACCCCCGAAGCGTACAAACGTTTGCCGCTGATGTACTGGGCCGATCTGCTCAAGGACGTGGCCCCGTATATGCGGGAGTATCTGACGCATCCAGAGGATGGGCCGTACTGGTGGGCGGTGAACATCGAACGCCAACACCGCAACATCAACGTCCCTATGTACCACGTCAGTTCGTGGTACGACATTTTTCTGCGCGATGCCTTGGTGCACTTCAATGGCCTCCGCTCGCGAGCGATGACACCGGAAGCCCGTGGCGGACAACGGCTGCTGCTGGGGCCGTGGGCGCATCTCTTTCCTTATACGACGCCCACCACTGGCGGGACGGGGGACATCGACTTCGGCCCCAACGCGTTCATGGACCTGCATGATACGCAACTGCGCTGGTTCGATTATTGGCTCAAGGGGATCGACAACGGCATGATGGAGGAAGCGCCGGTCCGACTGTTTGTGATGGGCACCAATGAGTGGCGGGACGAACATGAATGGCCGCTCGCGCGCACTCGATACACGCCGTGCTATTTTCACAGTCGCGGCAAGGCCAATAGTCTCCACGGCGACGGGACGCTGAGTTTCGAGCCTCCGACCGAGGAGCCAGCGGATCAGTATCGCTATGATCCCGCCGATCCTGTGCCGACCAGTGGTGGGAATACGTTGATTATTCCCGTTGGCGTCAAGGATCAGCGTGAGGTCGAAGCGCGGCACGATGTATTGGTCTACACCAGCGACCCGCTGGAGAAACCCTTGGAAGTGACCGGGCCACTGAAAGTTGTGCTGTACGCTTCGTCATCCGCGCCAGACACGGACTTCACCGCTAAGCTGGTGGATGTCAGACCAGACGGGTATGCGCAAAACATCGCCGATGGCATCGTGCGTGCCCGCTATCGTGAGTCGGCGATGACGCCGAAGATGCTCACCAAAGGGGAGGTGGTTGAGCTGACCATCGACCTGTGGGCGACCAGCCATGTGTTCTTGCCAGGGCATCGGCTGCGGGTGGAAGTCTCATCAAGCAACTTTCCACGGTTTGACCGCAACCTGAATACTGGGGACGATCAAGCGACGGGGACACGGTGGGAAGTCGCGGAGCAGACGGTGTTTCATGGACAACAGTTTCGCTCGCATATTCTGTTGCCCGTGATTCCCTGAGGGGAGAAAAGGTGACCTTAGGCGTCAAGGCGTGAGGGGATGCGGCGACGTGTTCACCACCCCTCCGTTTGGGCGCAATAAGGCAGGAGTGGCGGCCACGGCGGGCAAGGTGAAAAAGAAGGTGCTTCCCTTGCCAAGGGCGCTCTCGACCCAAATCTGCCCGCCATGCGCGGTAATAATCCGTTTGACGAGCGCTAATCCAAGCCCAGTGCCGCTGATCTCACGGATTTCTTTCGTGTTCGCACGGAAAAATTTCGTGAAGAGTTTTGGTAAGGTGTCGGGCGCGATGCCAATCCCTTGATCACGAATCCACACCACCACGTCCGCTCCTTCTTGACGAGTGCCGATGGTGATCTCGCCGCCGTGCGGTGAAAACTTGACGGCGTTCGACAGCAGATTGAGGAGCACTTGGCGAAGACGGTCCGCATCCGCGTGCACGGGTGGTAGGGTCGGCTCTTTCAGCAGACGAATGGCGATACCGTTGCTATTGGCTTGAAAGATCGCGATCGTTTCGCGCACCACGGAGAGGAGATCGAGCGGCTTGAAGTGGTATTCCTGTCGCCCGGCCTCGATCCGTTGCAGATCGAGAAAGTCGTTGATCAGATCGGCAAGCCGTTTGGATTCGTTCAGGATGATGGTCAAGAATTCACGCTGCTGTGCGAGAGAGAAGTGCCGCGTGAGCATGAGTTCCGCGAATCCACGCAGGCTGGCGAGGGGAGTGCGTAATTCGTGACTGACGGTGGAGACCAACTCGTCTTTCAAGCGCTCCAGCGCCTTTCGTTCCGTCACATCTTGCACGAGTGACAGGACCGATATTAATCGACCGTGTTCGTCGATAAGAGCGGAATTGTACCATTCGCAATCAATCGTCGAGCCATCTTTCCGATAATTTTGATTGGTGCTGACTGTTCGAGGGGAGTGTCCGGTGAGGAGTTCGCGTATCACGATGCTCACTGTGTCTTTCTCTTCTGGAGGGATAAACCGCCATTCAGTCGGCTGTTTTCCGACAACCTCCTCCGCTTTCCAGCCAAACATGTGTTCCGCTTGTGACGACCAGCCTTGCACGCGGAATTCGTTATCCGATTCCACGACCGCGAGCGGAGAGTTCTCGACATGGAATCGTAAGCGCTGATGGGCTTCCTGAAGCGCTTCTTCGGTGCGCTTCCGTTCGGTGATTTCCGCGTGTAACGCGCGGTTGGTGTGGGCGAGCTCGGTGGTCCGTTCCTGGACCCGCAGCTCTAGTTCATCATGGGCCTGGCGCAAGGCGGCTTGGCTGTCATGGAGTTCTTCCATCGCGCGGCTGGAGCGGAGAATATAATGCACGCGGTGACCTAAGATCGGCCACACAATGGGCTTGGTGATGAAGTCGGTCGCCCCTACTTCATAAGCGCGGTTGATCGAGTCTAGATCATCAAGCCCAGTGACCATCACGACTGGAATGCGCGCGCCGCCGGGCAGTTGTCGGAGCGCCGCGCAGATGGTGAAGCCATCGACATCCGGCATGATGACATCCAGCAACACGATCTCGGGGAGTTGTCGCGCGAACAAAGCGAGGGCCTCTGGGCCATTGCCCGCTTCCACGACGAGAAAGCCGGCTTGTTCGAGTGCCTCGCGCATCAGCAAGCGGATGGTGAAATCGTCATCGACGATGAGGACGAGTGGTCGCTCTTTTTCCAGTGCGGATATCGATTGCATACAGTTCACGTCCCTGAGGGAAGGGATTGGCAGCCCAAACCGCGATCGTTGGGCTGCCGCGAGTCTTCCCTATGATTCGGACTTTCTTGTTGACAACGAGCGGAGTCGGTTTCTCCGTTTTCCATATTGGCGGCACTCTGGTTTCGATCGGCTGATGGTTGCGCGAGAGTTTGCGAGGAGGTCTCTTCTGGGACGGGGAGGGAAAAGAAAAAGGTGCTGCCGAGACCGACTACGCTTTCCACCCATACCTCGCCGCCGTGGGCTTGAACGATCTCCTTGACCAGGGCGAGTCCTAACCCCGTGCCACCGATGCGCCGCGTCTCCGCATTGTCCACACGGTAAAATTTCTGGAACAGGTTGGTGCGTGCGTCCGGGGGAATTCCCATCCCTTGGTCCGCGACCCACAGGACGACTTTGAGCTTGTCGAGACGAGCACCGACACGAATAGCACCGCCGCGTGGAGAGTACTTGATCGCGTTGGTCAGGAGGTTGAGCACCACCTGACGGAGGCGGGTCGCATCGCCCTGGACTGGTGGCAGCGTCGCGGGAAGTTCGAGGTGGCAGGGATGACGGGTGCTCTGCGCGCCAATCACCGCGAGCGTTTCTTGTAACAAGGGTGCGAGCGCGACCTGGTCAAAATGATAGACTTGTCGTCCCGACGCACTGCGCTCCAAGTCCAAGAAATCATTGATGAGATTGGTCAGGCGCAGCGATTCTTTCTGAATAATCGTCAAGAACTCACGCCGCTGGGCAAGGGGAAAGTCTCGCTCCAGCATCAGTTCCGTGAAGCCGCGCAGACTGGCGAGTGGCGTGCGCAACTCATGACTGACGGTCGAGAGCAGCTCATTCTTTAAGCGTTCGACTTCTTTGCGGTGGGTGATGTCGCGAGCAACCCCAAGGATGTGAGTGAGGTGACCATTGCGGGTTTGTCCGGTGACCGTCAGTTCACCGATGACGATCTGACCTTGTTGATGCACGAGCCGGAGCTCAAAGAGGGGAAGCACTTCCCCCGCTACCAACTGTCGCAGATACTCCATTGCGTGTGGCAGATCATCGGGGTGGAGGAGCGGAGCAAAGGGCTGTCCGAGGAACTGTTCCCGTGCCCACCCGGTGAAGGTCTCGAAAGCAGGATTGAGGGAGGTCAGAATGCCCTCGGTATTCATGGTGAAAATGACCTCGGGAGCCGATTCGACCACACTCCGATAGCGGTGCTCGGAGTCGCGCAGGGCTTCTTTCACCCGCTGTCGTTCCATGATGTCCTGTTCAAGATTTTGGCGGGCCTGTTCGAGACGCGCGAGCGCATTTTTGCGCAGGGCTTCGTAGAGCCATCCGACGAGGGCGATAAACAGAATGAGATTGATGGACCCGAAGACGTGAAACCAGCCGTCCTGGGCTGCGGTGAGCGGTCGTGGAAACGGATAGCCAGCCTGCGTCAGGACGTAGAAAACAATGGTTTCCGCGATAATCAGCCCGGCACAAAGGAGTCCAAACTTCGGGCCGACGAGGACCGTGGCGAGCAGGGGAATGGTGAGGTTCCAGATTAACGCGGCGGCATCGTACCCACCATTGCAATACGCCATCAGTCCAAAACTGACGATGAGTTCACCGATGAAGAGCGTGCTTGGAAAGCGCGGGGACCGTGTCCAGTGCAGCAAAGGCAGGTTGAGGAGCATGAGCGCACTCCCGCAGACGAACACCCACGCCGTTGGGCTCATAAAGCCTTCAAACGTATAGATTTTGTAGAGAAAGAACTGAGCAAATACAAAAATGACGAGGATGCTGGCAACCAGGAGGCGGCAACGGCGAATACTGTCCTCGTCGTGGTCCTGTG
>JABFSC010000330.1 GCA_013140885.1 Deltaproteobacteria bacterium
CGTCCGCGCTTGTTCCAAATAACGAGACGCCTTCGCGCGGCAAAACGAGCGCGCGAAGGCGTCTCGTTATTTGGAACAAGCGCGGACGATCAGTGCGCGGTTAGCGAAGCAGGACCCAACAAACGTGATGTGGCGCGACGACTTGGCGTGGGTGCAAAAGCGGGTCGCGGAGTTGGGGACGGCGGAAAAATGAAACGGGGAGGCGGAGAATAAGTGTCACCCTTGGCTGCACGCGGGCGCGTAGGGCGCGGGACCGCGCGGGCATCAATGCCCACGCTACGAAACACGCCGGATAAATCCGGCTTTCTGAACCCTCGTCATGGAGTGTCTTGGCGTACGATCAATTGTCGGGGGCTCTTCGCGCGTACCAACAAAGATTGCCCAAGGAATCACGACGCGCGTCTCTGGCGCGGACGAGTGGCAATCTGCCGCATGCGCTCGTCACACGCCATCTTGATCCATGCCTCGCGCGTGACCCCAAGACGCTGGCATTCCCCATCGATCTGCTGGAGCAGAGGGAGCGGAAAGTCGATATTCACGCGCTGTTTGGCTCGATAGTACCCGGTGAAATACGCGGAAACGTCTTCTCCGCTTTCCGCGCGTTCCGCGATTTCCTCGATTGCGATTTTTTCCCGATGGGCGGGTTTAACCGATTTCTTGGGCATAGGCTTGTTTCTCTCTTGCCGTTGAGTTCCACGCGGTCACCACCCAGATGAATTCTCCGAGCGCGTCTTCTCGATATTCGACGATAAAAGCGGATTGTGAGGCTTTATGCAGCCATTCTTTTGATCTCGGCGATCTTTGCGTAGTCCGACTCTTCACAGCGATTCAATTCCCAGTTCTTCTCAAGGTTCATCCAGAACGCGGGGCCGGTCTGGAATGCTTTGCCAAGTCGGTAGGCCATGTCTGCGGAGATTCCGCGCTTGCCGTTACAAATCATGTTGATCCTCGCCGGGGCGGTCCCCACGGTGCGGGCAAGCGCGGCCTGGCTGACCCCGACTTCCGTCAACAGGTCTTGCAGCACTTGACCTGGATGGACCGCGATTTACTTTCTGGGCGGAGGGCTCATGCGTGAAAATCTCCTCCAAACGTTTTCAAATCAAGCCCAGGATATAGGCGTAGCATGTCTGAGCACAATCCCTTCGACACGGCATTGGCCGGAGATCTTGATGAAGCCGCGCCCAGCCCGCTTTTCACGTGAACTGAAGATACGGTACAGTGCGGAATGCCAGTATGTTGTCACGACCGACACTGCGTGTGGCAATTCACGACTGGGTCAGAAGAAATTGGATAGGGGAAAGTGCCATGCCAGCGGAAAAAATCTTGAAAAAAATACTGACACGAGAAGAAGCCAGCGCATTTCGGGAGCGCTGGGAGATGGTCAACGCGGCTGAACAGGCCGAGCTACGAGCGACCCCGCTTGCCTACAAACTGCGACAATTGGCGGCGTTGATGACGTCGGTCCCATCGCTAGGGTGGACAGAAGCCTTAGCCGCCGAAGAAGCCGAGGTCCGAGCCCGCTGGAATCGCTTGCGAGCGGCCCTCCATGCCTGAACATGAAGAGATATTCGCGCCATTACTGGCCGCTCTCCGGGACCTGGTCGCATGGTTGCAAGCCGCCGCGACGCCAGGGACGGTGATTGGTGGAGTCGCGGCCTCACTGCTCGGTCGTCCTCGCGTCACCCGAGATATTGACGCGCTGGTGCTGCTGGACGAAAGCGAGTGGGCGGATTTTCTGGCCAGGGGGACGATGTTGGGCTTTGTCCCTCGTCTCTCCGATGCCTTGACCTTTGCTCGTCAAGCCCGCGTTCTTCTTGTCCGCCATGAAGCGAGCGGGATTGATATCGATATTGCCTTTGGCGCGTTACCGTTTGAGGAAGAGGCGGTTGCACGCGCGGTTTGGCACGACGTGGGGGGGATTCGGATCCCGTTGCCGCTTCCAGAAGACCTGCTCATTATGAAGGCGGTTGCGCACCGCCCTCGCGATATGGCGGATATCGAGTCTATCCTTGCTGCTCAGCCAAAGCTGGACTTGCCACGGGTTCGTCGCTGGGTACGAGAGTTCTCCAGCGCCTTGGAAGCGCCGGAGCTGCTACGGGATTTCAACGCACTTGTCACGCGGCGACGGAAGCGAAAAAAGTAGCCCGCTCGTCACTGCGGCCTCGGCCCGGCGCGCAGAGCCATATCCCACGAAATCCATTTCTCTGGCTTGATGACGAGCATCACCCGTGGCTCGGTGCGCATGCGGGCGAGGCGGGCCTCGACGTGGTCCTTGTCCACGTACTTCTCGACGATCAACCGCGTCGGCCCCCAGATGTCGTCCTCGATAATCTCCGCGCGCCCTTCCACGATGACGGTCTGGAAGCCGGTCACGTCGTCGATACACAGCGTCACCCGTGGGTCGCGCCGCAGGTGGTTGTACTTGAAACGACTGCGGGTCGTGGAAATGTAGAAGACCTCGCCTGTCCAGTAGAACCACATCGGGTTCAACTGTGGCGAGCCATCCTTGCGAATCGTGCCCAAGACGGCGTTGCGCCGCTCGGCGAGAAATTGGTCGATGACTTCCTTGGGTAATGACATCTGTTCTCCTCCGTTATTGTTCCCTGGCGCAATTGCAGTCTGTTCGTGATTCGACTTGTGAAAATAAGGAACGGGTCACCTAATCCTCCTCACCCTGTCCCTCTCCCAGCCGGGAGAGGGAACCTGGAAGCACGCTCGCTGCTATCCTCGCATGTTAGCGTCTGCGTGGTGGCGGGCTCCAACTCCCACCCGACCGCGACGAGCCGCTTCCCTGATACCGATCCGACCGCCAGGCGTTGTCTCGACGGTCGTCACTCTCCATGAGAAACACCGGCTCCAACAGCTTCCGTGAAATGCCCTCAAGAAAACGTGACGGCTTGCTCAGCACCGTGCCCGTCACCTTGTCGAAAATGTTGATCGGATAACTGATGAACAAGTTCTCTTTCGCGCGCGTGGCCGCGACGTACATCAACCGCCGCTCCTCTTCTAGCTCGTCATCATCCTTGTTGTACAACGACGGAAACCGCCCTTCCGTCGCCCAGATGATAAACACCGAATGCCACTCTAGCCCCTTGGCCGAATGAATGGTGGACAGCGTCAGCAGCCCCTCATCCTCGCGATCTTCCGCGATCACATCACCGACACTATTGTTGGGTGGCTCCAACGCCATGTCCGCGAGCATGCGCTCCAGGTTGGTGTAGCGCTCGGTCATCACGATGAAATGTTCGAGGTCCTTCTGGCGCTTGGGAAAATCGTCGCGATGGCTGCGCTTGAGGATTGGCAGATAATAGCGCACCACCGCTTCCATCTGCTCCGCTGGTTTGAGGTCAGGATCGTTCACTTCGGCGAGTAACGTCGCCAAGAGCTTGAGGTCTTCGCCCATGACGCCCTTGGCCGGATACTCGGCGAGCCGTTGGGCTTGGTTGGGACCCGCCAGCGTATGCGCCAGAATCTTCTCGGCGCTTTTCGGTCCAATCCCTTCGAGCAGCAAGATCACCCGGTGCCACGACACGGCATCCTGCGGGTTGGCGATGATGCGCAGGTGGGCGAGGGTGTCCTTGATATGCGTCGTTTCGATGAACTTGAACCCGCCCCGTTTGATGAAGGGCAGGTTGCGCCGCGCCAGTTCAAGTTCCAGATCAA
The DNA here is from genome assembly GCA_013140885.1 of Deltaproteobacteria bacterium. Classification (GTDB taxonomy): domain Bacteria; phylum Desulfobacterota; class Binatia; order Bin18; family Bin18; genus JABFSC01. The sequence goes on from JABFSC010000330.1 coordinate 3,664, forward strand.
ACGAGTGAAAACTGGAGCGAAAAAGCACGGCGATCTCCGTCAGCGGCACCCCTTGCTCTCGTAGGTCCACGATCTTCTGCCCGACAAAGCGCGACTGATACCGCTCGCTCTCCGCCTCGACCAAGGTAGGTTTCACCCCTTTCTCGCGTTTGGTGAAGAGGTTCTTGGTGTACTGCTCCTTGGCGTTTTGGATGATGTGGTTGGAGAGGTCGAGAATGGGCTGCGTGCTGCGGTAGTTCTCTTCGAGTTTGATGATCGTGGTGTTGGGGAACAGGCGGGGGAACTCCAGAATGTTCTTGACCGTCGCGCCGCGGAAGCTGTAGATCGACTGCGCGTCATCTCCCACGGCCATGACGTTGTCGTGCGAATGGGCAAGGGAGCGGACAATCTCGGCTTGCAGGCGATTGGTGTCCTGGTACTCGTCCACCATGATGTAGCGCAGGGTGCGCGACAGCCGCTCGGCGACTTCGGGATGCGATTGCAGCAGCTCGCGGAGTTTGGTCAGCAGGTCGTCGTAATCGAGCAGACTGCGCTCATGTTTATAGCGGCGGTAGTGGTCGTCGAGGCGCGTCAGTTCCTCGAGTTCGGAGAAGAGATGGGGAAACTGTTCATCCAGCACCTCGGGTACGCTACAGAGCTTGTTGGCGCCGAGGCTGATGATTTCCATGATCGTTTGTTTCTTGGGGAAGCGCCGCTCTTTCTTATCGAGCCCCAAACGGCCACGCAGCAGGTTGATGACATCCTCGGAGTCGCCACGATCGAGAATCGTGAACGAGTTGGAGAATCCCAGCAGCGCGGCATAGCGGCGCAAGATGGTATTGGCGAACGAGTGGAAGGTGCCACCGACCACGCGGTCACATTCGCCGGCAAGCAGCGTGCTCGCGCGTTCGAGCATTTCCTCGGCGGAGCGGCGGGTAAAGGTGAGCAGCAAAATTGAGCCGGGATCGATCCCTTCCTCGATCATGCGGGCGACGCGGTAGATCAACGTGCGCGTCTTGCCGCTTCCCGCGCCAGCCAGCACCAGCAGTGGCCCTTTATGGGTGATCGCGGCTTGATATTGCGCGGGATTCAACTCTTTTTCGTAGTCGATGCGAAACCGCCGAGCCGGGGGCGGGCTGAGGTCTTCTCGTAACACATATTGCGTAGGACGGTTTTCGTCGTTCACTCCACCACTCCATGCGGACAAAGTGCGATGACCATAACTGAAAAGCGCTCAGCCGTCAGCCGTCAGCGTTCAGCCAGAGAGTTCCGAGCTGATAGCTGACCGCTGACCGCTTCTTTGCTATCTATGCGCACCATGAGTCGAAAAACTGAACGTGCGGACCTGTTCGGCGTGAAGTGCCCGCTGAATTGGGCGAAGGCGAAAGTGCGCCTCGAAGAGCTGGAACGTGGTGACATCCTTGAGGTGCTCATCAATGACCCCAAAGGCCGACGCGACATCCCCCGCGCCGCCGAGGCCGAGGGCTACTCCATCGTGCAAATTGATGAGGTGGCTGGCGGCTGGTGTATCGCGATTGAGAAATAACCAGGGCCGCCCTTTCTCCTGTTTGACAGATGATGAGGAACTGGGGCAGAATCCCCCTCCAGATTGATACTTCATACAGGAGGGGAACCAATGGCTACTGCAACATCCGCGGCGGTACTCGCCGCACGTGAGAAAGTCCGTACCGTCGCGCCGAAACTGATCGACCTGACCGAAAAGGTGGTGTTCGGGGATGTCTGGGAACGCCCCGGCTTATCGAAACGCGACCGCAGCCTCATCACCGTCGCCGCGCTCATGTCCACCTATCGCCCAGAGCAACTGCGCGTCCATATCGAACGCGCGCTTGCCAACGGCGTCACCAAAGACGAATTGGGCGAACTCATCACTCACCTCGCGTTCTATTCCGGCTGGCCCACCGCGATGACCGCGGCGACTATCGCCAAGACCGTTTTTGACGAACAGCAATCGTAGACGGCACGTGAGTCTGACGCCCTCTCCCGGCTAGGAGCAGACTACAGCAGTTTTCATGCGAGTGAAGAGGTTATAGTTGGTCCCCCTCACCCTCACCCTCTCCCATCCGGGAGAGGGAACCTGAAGGCGGTCTCTTCTGAC
>JABFSC010000044.1 GCA_013140885.1 Deltaproteobacteria bacterium
CCTCGGCGATGGATTTGCCCCGCAAGCGCACTTCCAACGTCTCGCGGTTGTAGCGTTTTCCCTGACAGACATCACACGTCACATACAGGTCCGGCAGAAAGTGCATCTCCACGGCGACCACGCCGTCGCCTTCACACGCCTCGCACCGGCCACCTTTAACGTTGAACGAGAAACGATCAGCCCCATAGCCACGCACCCGCGCCTCGGGGAGCTGCGCGAATAACTCTCTCAGCGCGGTAAACAGTCCGATATAGGTCGCGGGATTGGAGTGCGGCGTCCGGCTGATTGGGGTTTGATCGACACAGATCACCTTTTCAAGCGGCTGCCAGCCCGTCAGCAGTCGCTTGTCGTGCCCCTTCTTCGTCAACGCCTGCTGGACCTGTGGATGCAACACATCCAGCACAAGTGAACTCTTGCCCGACCCAGACACACCGGTCACACAGGTCAACGTGCCGAGCGGAAACGCGGCGGTCACCTGCTTAAGATTATGCAGCGACACTTCCTTGAGCGTGAGCCACTCTCGCGGTTGCCGACGCTGCTTCGGCACGGGAATGAACAATTCACCTCGAAGATATTGGCCAGTAATGGACGCCGGAGCACGCAGAATCTCTTCCGGCGTGCCGGCGGCCAGCAGCTCCCCTCCCCGTTCGCCGGCACCGGGACCCAGGTCCACCACGTAATCCGCGGCAAGAATCGTCTCTCGGTCATGTTCGACCACGATCACCGAGTTCCCGCGATCCCGCAACTGTTGCAACGCCGTCAGCAGGCGTGTGGTGTCACGCGGATGCAACCCAATAGATGGTTCATCCAGAACATAGATCACGCCCGACAACCCACCACCAATCTGCGTCGCCAGTCGAATGCGCTGCATCTCTCCACCAGAAAGGGTAACAGCCGATCGGGTCAGCGTGAGATAGTCGAGGCCGACATCCAGCAAAAAGCGGAGCCGCGCGAGAATCTCCTGACAGAGCGGCTGAGCAACCTCCGCATGTGGGCCCTGAAAAGCGAGTCCAGCGAAAAACTCGCGAGCCTCAGCGAGAGACAGTTGCCCGACTTGCGTGATGTCACAGTCATTGATGCGTACCCCGCGACTTTCCAGTGAAAGCCGTGTCCCGTCACAAGCGACGCAGGGAACTGCTTCGCCTGCCGGGTCCTCTGCCACTGATTCGCTAACTTTACTTTTCTTCGTCGGCTTCTTTGCCATCGCCTGGATACCCAACCCATCACAGGATGCGCACGCGCCATGAGGACTATTGGGCGAGAAGAAAGACGGCGTCAGTTCAGGATAGGCAAACCCACACGTCGGGCAGACGAGGCGTTGGGTAAACAACTGTTCATCGGCTTCTCCGATCAAGAGTTTCGCGACATCCTTGCCATAACGAAAGGCGGTCTCCAGCGAATCGGCCAGGCGACGGGCCACGCCACTCTTCACCACCAGTCGATCCACCACCAGATCAAAGTCCGCTGGCGCGGATCGTGGCAAGGTCTGTTCTTCGGCCACTTCATACAGCGCGCCATTCACCCGAATGCGCACGAACCCCGCCTGCAGCAACTCACGCACCGTCCCCAAAAAATTACTCACCTGCGTCAGATGGACCGGAGCCAGGACCTGGACACGGGTGTTTTCCGGGAGATTCTGTACCTGATCGACAATGTGTGGGACGGTGTGGCGCACAATCGCGCGGTGACACTGCAGGCAATACGGCGTCCCGACGCGCGCGTAGAGGAGACGCAAATAGTCGGCGATTTCGGTGACCGTGCCCACGGTTGAACGGGGCGACGTAGTAGTGCCGCGTTGTTCGATAGCGAGCGCGGGTGAAAGGCCGTCTATGGCATCGACATCCGGCTTGGCGCGCTGATCGAGAAACTGGCGCGCATACGCGGACAGCGACTCCACATACCGGCGGCGGCCTTCGGCGTACAGGGTATCAAAGGCGAGCGACGACTTGCCGGAGCCGGAGACGCCGGTCATCACAACGAGTTGATTGCGAGGAATCTCCAGCGAGAGGTTCTTGAGATTATGCGTGCGCGCGCCGCGAATGCGAATCATGTCCACGCGCGGCAGCCTATCGGTCGTGCAACTCCTGGGAGGGATCGGCATACCACTGCTGATCCTCTAAGAGTTGACGGGCGCATTGAACGGATTCTGGAGTGGCCGGCTCATCGTGAGAAAATTCGAGGGGCATAGGAAACTCCATTACTCGGAGAAAAAAGGGGAACCGTACACAGTGGGCACTTTTTCCGCCCCATCCACGTCCAGCCGTGCGCTCCAACGAACGAAGAATCTCCTTGCGGAACACCACAAGGTCAAGAGCCAAATCAATGGTTTCCGCATCAGTCCGCGTCTTGAGAATACGTTGCGCCCGTCTCATTTTTCCGTCGTCCAGATACACGCTCCTCTTTGTCCCCGCGTTCTTCATACAATGTCCTCGTCCTTCTTCGTGGCAAAAATTCGCAACCGCCCCTCACGCATCCTCATACTTCGGCTCACGCTTCTCCAGAAAAGCGGCGATGCCTTCGTGCACATCGTTGGTTTGGGTCGTGAGAATTTGGTTGCGGTCTTCCATCGCAATTGCCGCTTCCAGTGTCGGTGCATCAACAGAGTAGCGTAGACATTCCTTGGTCAGCCGCACCCCAAGCGGAGAGTTCCGCAAAATGTTGCGTGCCATCGCTTCAGCGGCACGGTCAAGATCAGCATCAGGCACGACACGAGAGACGAGACCGGTTGCCACCGCTCGCGACGCATCAATGAAGTCACCCGTCAGTAGGAATTCCGACGCCACGGAGGAGCCCACAATACGTGGCAGGAAGTAACTGACGCCCACATCACAAGCAGAGAGGCCAATACGGATAAACGCGGCATTCATTCGAGCCGACTCTCCGGCAATGCGAATGTCACTCGCGAGCGCGAGCGCAAAGCCACCGCCAGAGGCCGCGCCGTGCACGGCGGCCACGAACGGTTGTGGCGCACGATGGATTTTGATGGCCAGCTCCGCGATACGGCGTTGGTCACGCAAGCCTTGGGCAACCGACATTTTGCCTGTGCCGGCATTATTGGCCTCTTTCAGGTCCAGTCCGGCGCAGAAGGCTCGGCCCGCACCACGCAAAATCACCACGCGAATGCTCTGGTCGTCATGCAGCATATTGAGCACGGCATGCAGTTCGTCAATGAGCGTGCGGTTCAACGCATTGAGTGCATGCGGACGGTTAAGCACCAGCCATAACAGGCCGCCGTCACGGCGCAGGTCAAGGGTTTCGTAGTTTGCATCCATTGGTTTTCTCCCCCAACGTCTAAAGCCCAAATCCCGAAGTCTGTCCTAAATCAACGACCGCGACTGACACCCATCGACCGTAATGCACGCACCAGACACCCACTGGGCCCGGTCAGAGGCCAAAAACACCACCACGTCGGCTACCTCTTCGGGCTTGCCAAAGCGACCGAACGGCAGCTCCGCCTTCACAAACGCGGCGATACCGTCGGGATTCTCTTGTTGTCGCTTTTCCCAGGACCCGCCAGGAAAGAGAATGGACCCCGGCGCGACACTGTTCACGCGAATGCCGTGAGGCGCTAATTCCCGCGCCATTTCCTTGGAGAGGCTAATCATCGCCGCTTTGGCCGCGTTGTAGGTCATGGGGCCGCCCCACTCGCGCCCATAGACCGAGGCAATGTTAATCACACAGCCACTTTTCTGACTGCTCATCAGCGGCACCACCAAGCGGCACACATCCAGCGCGGAAAAGAAATTGAGCGCGAACCCACTGTGCCAATCTTCACGGGACGCCGACAGATTGCCACCAGGACGCGACCCACCGACATTGTTCACCACGATGTCCACTCGCCCGAATCGCTGTTGCGTTGCGTCCACCCACCGACGGGCATCGGCTTCGTTCGTGACATCACCAGCGAGCGCGGTCACCTCGGCTCCGGAGTTGCGCACTTCCTGGGCGACGCGCTCAATGCCTTCCTGTCCGCGCGCGCACAAACTGAGACGGCAGCCTTCCGCCGCGAATCCCAAGGCCATCGCGCGTCCAAGGCCGCGGCTCGCGCCGCTTATCATTGCTACTTTGCCTTTGAGTCCGAGATCCATAGTTCCTCCGTTTTACAAAAGGGGAAATGGGTAAAAGGTGAAAAGGGCAAGAGAAGGCTTCTTGTTTAACTTTCCCTTTTACCCATTTCCCCTTTTGCCCCCTCCCGCCGATTGGCTACCAGTTCATACCTGATCGCCGTGTCCCTTGCCAGGCTCAGACCACTGTGGCTAGATAGGGCTCCTGCGGCAAGGAGGCAGCTATGCCAGAGCATTTTGTCTTGGAGAAAGAGGGGCGGGTCGCGACGTTGACGTTTAACCGCCCAGAGAAACGAAATCCGCTCAATGAAGAAATCGTCCTCGAATTCGAGAGTCTGTTACATCAGATTCGCGATGATAAAGACATTCGTGTGCTCATCTTCACCGGCAGTGGGAATACCTTCTCGGCGGGAGCTGACCTCTCACAAATGAAAGGGATTACCGACCCGGCGGAACGGCAACGTATTTTCGCCCCGTTGGGCAAACGCCGGGTGCGCCTGATCGCACGGACACTGCACACCCTCGTGAATCTCGAACAAGTGACGATTGCCGCCGTCAATGGTTATGCCGCCGGCGGTGGGTGGTCGCTGGCACTGGGGTGCGATCTGCGCATCGCCGTCGAGGAAGCCGAGTTTTGGTTTCCAGAAGTGGACCTCGGCGTGCCACTCAGCCCAGCGTCAACAGCATTGCTCGCCGCTCACGTCGGCCCAGCCTTAGCTAAGGAGATCATTATCACCTGCCGTCGGTTTAAGGCGGCGGAACTGTTGCAGCTCGGCATCCTCAACCGTATCGTCAAAAAAGCGGACCTCATGCCCACCGCCCGTGAGTTGGCGAAGACCATCGCACAGAAGAATCCCACCGCGGTCATGGCCTCCAAAGCCACCATCAACGCCCTCGCCATGCACCACGATGTCGTCCGGCCAGATATTTTCTTGGCGCGGGACTAACCACACAGCAGGAACTCTTTTCATGGACTGGCAAAAAGAATACGAGAAACGTCTGACCACCGCTGAGCAGGCGGTCACAATCGTGAAATCCGGCGATCACGTCGCGATTCCGGTCTACTCAAACCCGTCGCTCATCGCCGGGGCCCTGGCCAACCGGCTCAACGAATTGCGTGGTGTCACCGTCCATATCGGCGCGGCGGCCTCGGACCTGCCCTGGTACCAGCCAGAAGCGGCCGCAGCGTTTATGATCGAGCCGTGGTACACCAGCCCCTACCTCCCCAAAGCCATTCGCCAGATGATTAACGAGAAGCGCAGCGATCACCGCGTGTGTCCGAGCGCGTTGCTGTGCAAAGCCTGGGACGAGGCGCGGCCTGACAGCCCGCGCCCGGATGTCGCCATACTGGATGTCTCGCCGCCGGATCACAACGGGTTTGTCAGTTTGGGCGCTGGCGTATGGGATAAGAAGGAGTTGGTGAAGTATGCGCGCACGGCCATCGCCGAGGTGAATAAGAGTTTCATTCGCACGGGGGGCGATAACTTTATTCATCTGAGTGAGATCGCCGCGTTCGTCGAAATCCCGGGGTCGGAAGAGTTCCGCCCGCCTTTCCCTGCCGTCGATGTCAACGACACCGTCAAGAAAATCGCGTCGTATGTCGCCCCACTCATCCGCGATGGCGATACCATTGAAGTCGGCGCGGGCAGTACCAGCGAGGCGATTGTCACCGCTGGCATCTTCGCTGGCCGC
>JABFSC010000478.1 GCA_013140885.1 Deltaproteobacteria bacterium
GTCACGGAGACTAACAAAATGTTCATCACGCCAATGCCGCCGACCACGAGGGCAATCGAAGCCACGGAGGCGAGCAGAATCGTCATCACCTGACTGGCTCCAGCGGACGCATCGGCGATGTCTTGCAAGCGCCGGACGACGAAATCATCGTCTTGGCCTTCCGGGAGGCGATGGCGCGCGCGCAACAAGGCGCGGACTTCTTTTTCCGCTGTCATTGTGAGTTTGGCGTCATGCGCGGACACGAGAATCAGATTCACGACGCCCAGAATCTCCGCGCCAATCAGCCGTCGTTCAGCGGTCGCGAACGGCACCACGACCGTGTCATCTTGATCTTGGCCCCAGCCCGTTTGGCCTTTCGGCGCTAACAAGCCAATGACTTGCAGTGGAACATTCTGGACTCGAATGGTGGCTCCGATTGGGACTTGGCCATCGAGGAAGAGATTGCGAGCCGCGGCTTCTCCCAACAACGCGACGCGCGCTCCGGTCAACTCTTCCTGACGGGTGAACGTGCGCCCTTCCGTCAGTGGCCAGTCCCGCACCGCGAAATAATCGGGGCCAACGCCCTGAATCATCGTGCTCCAGTTCTGATTGCCGGCGACCACCTGCATGGTCTGCCTCTTCAAGGAGGTGGCCGCCGCCACCGATGGACACTCGCGCGGAATCGCCTGTGCATCCGCCACGGTCAACGACGACGCTCCGCCATACCCAGAGCGCACGCCTCCCGCTGAGCTGGTACCGGGCATCACCATGATAATGTTGGTGCCCAAGCTGTTAATTTGCGATTGAATGAACGCATCGGCCCCCTGACTGATGGCCACCATCGCGATCACGGCGCCCACCCCGAAGATAATTCCCAACATCGTCAGGATGGACCGCAACGTATTGCGTCGGAGCGAGCGGACGGCGACGCGCATGGTCATAAAGAGGAGTTTGCTATTCATCGTGGGCAGCTCCGAACAATTGTCACATCACACGCCATCAGGTATGAGCAGGCTCATGCAACAGACGAGGAGTGGTCTTTCCATTACGCGCATCGTGCACTACCGGTCGCGGTGGTTTCAGGACGCCATGCGGATTTATCAGGCGGAATTTTCCGCCGACAGCCGCTTGTCAGTGACCACGATTCGCGCTCTCCTGGCAGCCGGACAGTATCAGCTTTTCGTCACGCAAGAACAGGGGACCGTGCTGGGGTTCGCGTTGATCTGGATCAGCCGTCGCCCCGCGTTTGTCCATCTGGATTACATTGGGGTTCGACACGAGCAGAAAGGGCGAGGGATTGGCACATGGTTGTATCGTTGGTTGACCTCGCATTTACATGAGTTGTCTCCACGCGCGTCGTTGTTGACGCTCGAAGTCGAGAACGAGTTGATTCCTTTCTATCGGCGGAGCGACACTCGTATCCTGGAGGGAGTGGCATACCTGTTCCCTGGACCCTTCGGTCCGTTGCCGATGCACCTGATGGTCCATGATCGTGAACAGCGACAGGTGTTGGAGCGCATGGTTGTTCAGGGAGTGATTCGTGGGTTGTACCGTGGTCTCCATCAGCGCGCGGCTGGAGACCCCCTGCTGCGGTCGTTGCTGATCGGTGTTCCTCGGATTGTACGGCTTGTGTAGCAAACGATCTCAGTCGTGCACGTTCCGAAATAGTCGGGAGGAATCTTTCAGGTCTCCCCTCCCGGCAAGGTCAAGGGGAGGGGGATCGAAATGAACTTGCCGCGTCGCTACGCCGGAGTGATCTCATCAATCTGAATGAGAATCCCGTCCGGGTCTTCCGCGAACGCGCTGCGAATCACTCCGGCTTTCGTTTTTCCCAAGATATGAGGCGGCGCGGCGAAGGTGACGCCTTTACTCTTGAGGTCCTCATACACCGCGTCGAGTCCCTTCACCCAGAACCCGATGTGCGAAATGCCGATTTGGTCCACTTTGATGCTCGTCCCGGTCGGTGGGGATTCCGCAGGCGCGATGAGCGCGATGACCGGCACATCTTCGCCCATCCCAAACGGTCCCGCATTTTCTTTGCCCGCGCGGAGAATCGCGAACCGCAACTTGCGATTGATCACCTGATATATCCCCTGCTGATATTCTCCAGCTTCGGTGTTGGTTCCTTCCTGGGAAACCTCGAGACCCAGCAAATCGCGATAGAAGTGCATTGAGCGATCAAAGTCCCTGACACAAAGAGCGACATGAGACATACTTCGTGGGGTCATACCCATCCTCCTTATAAGGGCACGAGGGCGCGGCCTGCGCGCCCCGTGGTCGAATGCCTTACGCCATGCGGTATAGCTTGATCGCGTTATCGAACACGATCTTCTGCGTGACTTCCGCCGGAACCTTGGCGAAATCCTTCTTAATCACTTCAAGTGAATTCGGCCAAGTCGAATCAGTATGCGGGAAGTCCGACGCCCACATATAGTTGTTCTCGCCAAAATACTCCCACGTCGAGGGACCAATCGGGTCATCCTGGAACGTGGCGTACAGGTTCCGCTTGATGTATTCACTCGGCGCCAGCGGCAGCGGCGCTTTGTTGAAGAAGCGGAATTTTTCCCACGCATGGTCGGCGCGGTACATGTAATGTGGTAGCCAGCCGGTATCATTCTCGGCGGACACAATGATGAGCTTCGGGAACCGCTCCAGCACGCCGCCAAAAATAATATCGGTGATCGACTGCTGCACTTCGTGAATCAGCTTCATGTAGCCGACTTCCGTTCCCGCCTGCCGTCGCTTGCGCGGCTGCTCTTCCCCGGCACTCGCTTTGCGTTCTTGATTCCCTTTTTTGCTCGTGACCACATGCAGGCTAATCGGCATGCGCAGGTCCTGTGCCGCCGCCCAGAACGGATCATATTCGTCACTGCTGTAGGGATGTTCTCGTGGCGGCGACCCCCAAACCATCGCGCCCCGCATGCCTTTCTTGGCGCAGCGTTCCAACTCTTGCACACCAGCTTGAATATCTTCGAGTGAGATGAGTGCGATGCCAAAGAGCCGCTTCGGACTGTGGCTACAAAATTCCGCGACCCAATCATTGTAGGCGGCGAAACACGCCTGTTGAAAACCGGCATCGTCGAGACCAAAGAGCGACATGCCCAGCGTGGTGTAGAGCACTTCCGCTTCCACGCCGTCGATGTCTTGATCCTTGAGACGTTCGACCGGGTCCCAGCCACTGGGCCGCGCGCCTTCGTACCCTTTTTCCCAGGCTTTCGGCATATCTTCTGGCTTATTGCCGGCGGAGAACCCGCCAGCGACGGGAAAGGGCCGAATGCCTTCCACGACAAAGAAATAGCCTTTCTTGCCCTCGAAATTCTGGATCACTTTGGGAGCGCGATCCTTGTATTTGTTATCGAGACGTTCCTTCCACAGATCGGGTGGTTCCATCATGTGGGAATCGGCTGAGATCACACGCATGCTCGGTCCTCCTTATTGTGAAAAAATATATCGCGTAGTGGAGGGGCATTGTCTGTCACGCCTCCAGTGGTTGTCAAGAAGGAAGCCGAGGCACACGAAATGTTCGTCCTTGACAAAAAAAGCGGCTCCGCGTAAGTCCGCACCGGTAAGGCGACTGGATGGACCAGGGTGCATTTTTGTCACAACTTATGACCCCACAGGAGGACAGGCAGATGGAACGGTATAGCGTAAAGGGTATTTTCACAACAGGTTTCATGGTCGCGGCGGCGCTTGGCGTGGTCATGGCCACGTCAACACCAACCCACGCGGACACGAAAGCCGAGTGCAAGGATCTCCCAGACCACGCGGCGCTGAAAGCCGCGCTCACCACGGCGCGGAGTCATGCCAGCAATAATGGTGGGTTCGATCTCGATATGTGGGGCACGATCGTCAATCGCGATGGGATCGTGTGCGCGGTGGCCTTCACCGGCACCGACCGTGGCGCGCAATGGCCGGGCAGTCGCGTCATCTCGGCGCAGAAAGCGAATACGGCGAATGCCTTTAGTCTCCCCGCGCTCGCCCTTTCAACAGCCAACCTTTACTCCGCAGTGCAACCAGGTGGGAGCCTCTATGGCCTGCAACATAGTAATCCCGTGAATCCAGAAGTGGCATACCGAGGAAATTCCAAAAACTACGGGCAGCCCAATGATCCGATGGTTGGCGAAAAAATCGGAGGCGTGAACGTGTTTGGTGGTGGCCTGGGTCTCTATAACAGCGCCAAGACCCTGATCGGCGCGATTGGTGTCAGTGGCGATACCTCCTGCGCGGATCACTTCATCGCGTGGCGCACCCGCGATGCGTTGGGACTTGATCACGTTCCTGGTGGAGTGAGTGGTGATAATGCCCGCCTCGACAATATCGTTTTCGATGCTGGGCCGTGGGAACATCCCCACTGTCTCGTCGAGGCCACCGAAGATGGCCTTGCCGCCGGTTTGCCGACCGCTCCGTAATGATACAGCGATGCGGCGAAGACTCCATGCCAGAGGGAAGGACTTCGCCGCTTCTCACGCGACAAGATTACGTTTCTTTTGCGAACGCGACCTTTATTTTCTGGCGGTGTTTCTTCGTCTCAGAAGGAGGATGTTATGAAAACATCTTTGAAGAAAATCACCCTCGCTGTCCTACCACTGGTTGCCTTTTTACTCATTGCTCCCTCCTCGGCCCTCGCAAAAAGGAAACACAAACATCACGATCACGACTCCTATAGTCGGTACGACAACGACCATGATCGGGACTGTCGTGATGGCCGGAACCGGCACTCTAAGCGACATCACCGGAATCGGGATTACGGCTACAACAATGGCCGTTATACTGATGGCCGCTATTATGACGACGGATACTATAATCGCCGTTCTCGTTCCCCATACACCAACGACGTTCCTCCCTATTACGGGAACCCTTACGGGGGGAGTCCTTACGGAGGGAGCTCTTACGGGAATCCGTCTTCCTACTATCCTCCCACGACTGGCGCGCTCCCGTTGTTGGATCTTCTGATCCCCCGTTACTAACCGCTCTTTACCGCGACTGCGATTGACAATTGCCCGTTCCCTCCAGCCCAGAGACCACTCCCCGTGTCTCTGGGCTTTTTTGTGTCCTCGCCCCCACCCTTCTTCTTCCTTCCCTCACCGCGATGCTCCCCTCTCCTCGGGCTCTTGCCATTTCCAGGCTGACAACTGATAACTGACGACCACCGAACACATACGAAGGGAGAACGCATGACAACACCAGTTGGTTTCGTGGGTCTTGGCGCGATGGGACTACCTATGGCGCGGAACCTCCTCAAGGCAGGGTACGGAGTCCGAGTATTTAATCGCACTGTCGCTCGCGCCGAAGGATTGGCGATACAGGGAGCAACCGTGCTGACCTCTCCACGCGCCGTCGCCGAACAAGCCCCCATCGTCCTGAGCATCATGGCCGATGATACCGCCCTGGAAGCTGTTGCTTTAGGGCCGAACGGGATTCTGGCGGGCTTAGCCAAGGACGGCATCCATGTCGATATGAGCACCGTCTCCCCGGACGCCTCCAAAATGTTGGCGCAACGGTACCGCGAGCAGGGCGTCCACTATATCGCGGCTCCGGTCTTTGGCCGCCCTGAAGCGGCGGCCGCCGCGAAGCTGTGGATTTGCCCCGCTGGTCCGAGTGAAGTGATCGAGCGGTGTCGGCCGCTCTTCAATGCGATGGGTCAGGGCGTCATCGTCGTTGGGGAAGAGCCACACCTCGCCAACGTGCTGAAATTGGTCGGGAATTTCTTTGTGATATCGGCTATCGAGACGTTGAGCGAGGCGTTGACCCTGGCCGAGAAATCCGGCCTCAAAGCTGATACCGTGCTAGAAGTCGTGAAAGCCCTCCTGCCCGGTCCGTTATTCCAGGGATACGGTGGACGCATGGCACGCAGTGAATTCGTGCCACCAGGGTTTGTCCTGCGACTCGGCCTGAAAGATGTCGGCCTCATGCGTAAGCTGGCGGAACAAGGGTCGGCACCACTACCCATCGCGGACATCATGCACGAGCATCTTCGCGCCGCGGCGGCCAAGGGTCGTGGGGAATTGGATTGGGGAGCGGTGATTACCGTCGTCCGTGAATTGGCGGGTCTCGCCCCTGGCAGCACCCCCTAGCCATTGGGCGCGGGCTCCCTTAAAGGAGTGGGCATGGCGAAGAAAGCAGCAACGAAAAAAGGCCCACTCCTGGGCTCTCACATGTCGATTGCCGGTGGCGTGCAGAACGCGCTTTTCCAAGGGAAAGACGTCGGCTGCGAGACGGTGCAGATTTTCACCAAGTCGTCCCGGCAATGGGCGGCAAAGCCGCTGAGCGAGGATGACATCCTGCGATTTCGGGCCGCCAAGGAAGAGACGGGCATCACCACAGTCGTTGCCCATGACTCGTATCTGTACAACTTCGCCGCGCCAGACGAAGCGTTGCGCAAAAAGTCCGTTGCTGGACTCATCGACGAAATGCAGCGCTGCGAAGCGCTCGGCGTGGCGTATTTGATTGCCCATCCCGGAGCCCATGTTGGCGCGGGGGAAGTGGAAGGCATCAAAACCATCGCCAAGTCGATTGATGAGATGCACAAGGCGTGTCCCGGCTTCACGACACGCTTCGTGATTGAAATCACCGCTGGCCAGGGCTCCAACCTGGGCTATACCTTCAACCAGGTGCGACGCATGATCGACGCCACCAAAGCACCGGAGCGCGTGCGGGTGTGTTTCGACACCGAACATGCCTTTGCCGCGGGGTATGATCTGCGCGACAAGGAAGGCTACGAGCGCACGTTCAGTGAATTTGATGAGGAGATCGGCCTCGACCGCCTCGTCGCTTTTCATATCAACGATGCCAAGAAAGACCTCGGCTGCCGTGTTGATCGGCACGAACATATCGGCAAGGGCTTTCTCGGTGTGGAAGCCTTTCGCCTCCTCCTCAACGATCAGCGCTTTTGGGGGCTGCCCATGTGTTTGGAGACACCCAAAAGCGCCGATTGTCACGAAGACCGTGAGAACCTCGCGCTGTTACGCAGTCTAGTGGCGGCGTAGCGTATTCACCTAGTGTTGAGCATGGCCGGTCATTCCCACACCCGCCACCTTTTTCTGCATAGCCTTGCGGTTCTGAGCGGATTCGCCCTCCTGGGGTGGGTCGTGTGGCACGTCGGCCTGACTGACATGCTGCACTATTTCCAGCAGATTGGCTGGTGGGCGCCGTTATTGCTCGTCCCTTCGCTCGCCATTGCCTTATGTGACGCGAAAGGGTGGTCGTGCGCACTGCCAGCCGCCATCCACCTTCCACATATTCCGTTATGGCGTTGGTCGCTGGCTCGTCTGGCCGGGGAAGCCATCAACAATCTGACCCCAACCGGCAACATCGGTGGAGAACCCGTGAAAGTCTACATGCTCCGTGCTCACGGGTTGACGACAGATGCCGGCTTAGCCTCAGTCGTGGTCGCGAAGACGGCGCTGACGGTCTCGCAAGTGGTGTTTGTGTTGATCGGCATTCCGTTTTTTCTATATCGGTTAGGATGGATCGAGCAGGGCTGGTGGATATTTGTCCCGTTGATCGCCTTGGCCTACGGGTTCGTGATACTGCTGATCCGCTGGCAGCGTCGTGGACTCATGGGCATGGCTGTGCGCGCGCTCTCTCGTTTTCTTCCGCAGTGGCAGCGCCTCACGCACTGGGAAGAACGCGCTCAGAGAATCGATGCCCACCTGTTGAGTGTCTACGACGGGGACTCTCGCCGCTTTGTGACCTCAACCATCTATCACTTTGGGGGTTGGCTCTTGAATGCGGTGGAGCTGGCGCTCTTTCTGTACTTCATAGGAGTGGATGCGCCCATTCTTGATGCGCTGATTATCGAAACGATGATCCAGCCCGTCAGCGCGGCTGGCCTCATCATTCCCGGCGCGGTCGGCGTGCAGGAAGCGGGTGGCGTCTATCTCTGTCGGTTACTTGGGCTTGATGACGGAGCGGGCCTCACGCTCATGGCCCTGAGACGAGGCCGCGAGATGCTCTTCAACCTCGTCGGCCTGACCGCGCTTGCGCATGTGAGCGGCACGTTCCTCCCCCGAAAAATTCACTCGGTGTAAATCAACAACATGAAGCCAATAAACATCATCAGGGCCGACCACGCATAGCCACCCACCTTCGCTGGCAGCAATTTCGCGTCCCCCAACACTTTCGCCACCATCGCCAGAATTCCCGCGACCGCCATAATCACATGGTGGCGGTAGATTTTGTCCGCCGACGGTCCGTCGCCATGTTTATGGAGAAACAACATGGCAGCGGCGGAGACGGCCAGCACGGGAAAGATTAGTCCCCACCCTGGATGCGTCAGCGTCCCACGACAGCGTAGCCATTCCACCACGCCAATGCCCAGAACGATGACGGTGAAGAGTGAGTGTTGCAGGACTTGCGGATCACGTATGGCTTCGAGTAAAGGCAACGGTCCCCACGGCCAGGACTCCGGGTCATGACGGACGAATAGAAATAGCCCCATCAGAAAGAAGAAGAGTGGCCAACTATACTGCGTCCAAGCGAAGCGCGGGTTGCCAGAAGCCGCGAGCAACGCGAATCCCCCGGCAAGGAACACAAACACCCCGGCGATTTGGTGATTCAACTCCGAATACGCCTGGTCCTCATCCGGCGGCAGAACCGGGGCACGATGATGATGGTGATGTTCCCCCGCGGTTGAGGAGCCGACGGTATACGCGGCGTCCTCGTGATGAGGGCTCGTGGCATTCGTCCCGTTCCCGTTGTGATGCTGTGAGTGAGGATTAGTGCCATCAGCGGCTTTGGGTTCCATCGCGTTATCGACGGTGCCATCCTGCGCGTGGTTGTGAGAGGTGTGATCCATCGGTGCGCCATCCTGCGGTGGCAAGGTGTGGTCATGCGCTCCTAAATTCTCCTCTTCGAGCGCCCACGCCCGCGCGGGACCGCTCACCGTCAACAACATGAGACAAACGAAGACCTTCCCAATCCAATTCCATGCTTCAGACCTCTTCATTTTTCACCTCCACTCCTTGTATCCAATGTTGCAATCGTCCTGCCCGCCATAACAACCAGAGCAGGATTAGCCAAAATATCTGCGCCCCGATAGCCGCTCCCCACAAGAACCAGAGGAGCTTCCCCGTCAGTGCGCTGGCGAAAATCACGATCGACACATCGCGTGTGGTCAAGCTGGCGATGAGCCGTTTCATCAAGGTATCTTCCCACCCTTCGCGCCGATCTCCGACGGCTTCGGTTTTTTCTGCTAAGGTCACCAACGGAAAGGCCAAACATCCTCCGAGCACCAGCATGCTTGCGAGAGGCAGCGCCTGAGACGACGCCCCATCTTGCCATACGGCAACACCCATCCCCACAAAGATCGCGATCGTCACCAGCGTGTCGCAGACGATATCCAGCACATCGCCAAACGGAGATTCTAAAAACTTCACCCGTGCGACTTCGCCATCGCAACAGTCCAACACCACCGAAAACTGCAATAACACCGCACCGAGCACCGGCCCCCAATAGCCACCAGGAAAAAAACACAACGCGCCGACCAGGCCGACCATGCACGAGAGCAGAGTGATCTGATTCGGTGTCAGCAGCGTATGCAGCAGCCTTCGTGTCAGTGGACGAGAGAGTTTTCGGTTGAAATAGGTATCGACCCGCCCGTCCCGCGGATTTTCGAGCGACAAGAGTAACGCCTGTTCAACCTCGGCGATCCGGGATGCTGGTGTCAGTCGGTGAAAAAACAACGAGCGCGCCTGTGGCAATCGTTGTTGGTCTCCGCCCATGATGGCGGACGTGTCGGCAAGTCGCTGTCCCTGCTGGAGTTCGCGCAAGAGGGTCGCCACCCGCGCGCCGGGCACCACGGCGATCGCGGCGGCACCAGCGGCATCGGTAAAGACCGTCGTTTTTTCCGCCGAGGCATCTTGGGTAATGGTCTGAAGGAGGGGATGCCGAACAATCGTGGTCACGGCAAACACGACACTCGGTTCTGTCATGAGAGGTTCTGGGATATGGGGATCGTCAAGAGTGGGCGAGACCCACACAATCTGACTCGTCACCCGGGAATCATCATGGACCTCATGTCGCAGCGCCGCGGTCACGTGGGCGACGTACAGATAGCACGTCGTGACCCCTGCTTTCTGCGCGGTGAGCACCGCGCGTTTCAGGAGTGACACCCCACCAATTTTCGTGAGCGGAGACACTGCCTCCCCCTCAGACATCACAAGAACAGCCACACCCACCATGAGGCAGCAGACTATAGCGAACGACTGGTATGGATTCAAGAAACCGGGAACACCTTCTCAGCGAATCAACAAGACCGCGCGATCCGCCGCTTTATGCAGCGCGTCAGTGATCGACTGGGCAATGGCATCAAGGAACTCAGCGAAGGTTGGTGAATTCACCAACAGCGCGTCATGAATCTTGTCGGTAAACTCCCCCTGGTGTGCCACGAGCGCCGTCTTTACCCGACTTTCCGTAATCAGTCCACGCGCCAGGATCGGCAATTCCACGCTTTTGAGCCAGTCGATCATAATGCCTTTGCCGAGACTCAAGGTGACTAACCCAATGACCATGCCAATCACCAGCCCCAATGGTCCCGGCAGCAACAGCGCGGTTCCGCCACCGCCAAGAATTTTGGCGACCAGAATTGACCCCAGTACAGTCACCAGGTTGCCGATGTCGCCCAAGAACGTCATGTGACTCATATCCACCATGCCCTCGGGTACTTCGGCGATCTGCCGCATATTGAGGAAGGCCGGCACGCTCAACGACGCATGAGGAATCCGGTGGGTGTCGCAAATCGGGTCCGTTAATTTCTCCACTTCAGGAAGTAACTCGGCGAACCACGTCGCCACGACTTGTGCCAGCAACTGCCGCCCTTCCACGCTCGCGAGCCATTCCACGGCACGCGCTGGAATGGTGTCTTCCAGCGCGGTCAGCGTCCGCACGCGGCCCACTTGCCAGTCGCGAAACGCGGGCAACACCGAGTGGTCGGACAGCCGTTGCGCCAGAAAAAGCGCCACGGCATTCATCAGCGCGGGCAGCCGTTCCTCAACCGTCCGCCGTAATTGCCCGGAAGCGAGCAGCCGCGCCAGCGCTTCACGAAACGCCGCCGTTTTCAGCTCAACCCGCCCAGCACTCGCTAATCCACGAGCAATGGCAAACTCCGGCTCGGCGCCACGCACGATTCGCGCCTGGGGAAACACCTCGGCACAGAGATCGGCGGTAAAAGCCATGCGCGACGCACCACCCGTGAGCAACACCAAGCGTGGTTGCTCCTCTCGCATCCGTTCCCGCGCGTGCTCAAGTGCCTCGCGAAACGCGACGCGCCAACTCCGCTCTTGCAGTTGCGGCAATGGAATCATCAAGAGATCATCCATCACCTGCGGTGTGATCACGACATCGACATACAACGGTGGCGTCGTTTCCAATCGGACGGAGCGGCTCGCTGGCGTGTCCAGCCACATATCGGGATTGGAGAAGTACATCTCCTTCACTTTGCGACATTCCAGTTCGCAGATCGCCGCATAGACGGGATACGCGGCGAAAATTCCCCGCAGTTCAGCCTGGCGCGGATGGGTGGCCACCGTGCGCTCTAGAATCGCCTTATCGAGTAGCCCACCACCAAGCGCGTTCCGGCCAAAGTCACTCAGGCGAATCGTCAAGTCGCGCACCGCCGTGAAATCGGTGGTGGACGAGCCAATATCCACAATGAGGATCGCTCCCTCGGCCAGGTCTTGGGAAATGTACCCTGCGTCGCGGGCGTACACTAACGCGGCCCGCGATTCTGGCCAGACCGTGACCTGGGACATCCCCGCGCGTCGCAAGAGGGCCGCGTACCGGGCACGCACGTGCTCGCTCCACCCAGAGGGACATCCGACGAAGAAGAGCGTGGCCTCTCCCCCGGTGATCTTCCGGTCCCGCAGCAACACTTCGAGAATTTTTCCCACGAAGAGGACGATTGGCTCATGCACCTCGCGGCGTTCCACCTCTGGGCTCTTGAAGGCAATGGCGAGCTCGCTGACATTCCGCGACAGGTAGGCATCGTCGCCGATCAATACGCCGCGAGTGGGATGGCGCGCCACGGCGGTGAGGATGCTCCTTGCCCCATACAGATCGAGAATCTGTGGTTCCACCGTGGTGGACAACATCGCCAGTGCGATCGCACTCTCGCCATGCCCAAGATCGAAACCGAGAATCTCCACATCCTGGAGGCGTGTCCTGGTGTCCATACGTTCGCGTTCCGGCCTCTCAACGTGAGAAGCCGGGCTATTAGTGGAGATGCGCTTTGCTAACCGTCGGCTCCGCCGCCAATCCTCGCCTGAGGACGTGGCCATCCTTCTTCACCAGCGCGGGTTTCAAGGTCCGCCACGTCAGACTGTGGGGATTGAGGTCTGGCACCACGTCGAACAATTGATGGTGCTCGGCGGTAAAATTCTGGAGCCTCACCCCTTGGCGCACCAGCACAAACGTGAGGGTGGTGAGCTGTTTCAACGCGTATTCCCCATCCTCCGCGTAGGCGGCGCGGAGCAATTCGTGCATGAGGTCGAGCAACGTTCCATCTTCTTCCCATGCACTCGAAGCGACCGCGGGAGGGTGAACCGCCTCGGCCATTACCACATCCACGGCCGTCATCGCCTCGCGCAAGGCGGACAGCAGCCGCTGCTCATCAATGACCATGCGCGGAGTGGGACTCGGCTGAAGCGTGGGAACAACAAGCAGCGCGGGGGCGGAACCCCATTCGCGCATAGTGAGCAAGATGAGCGCGCCCAATAAGGCCAGCGCCGTGACCGTACCGTCTTGGAACAGGATGTCCGCGAGCGCGATAGCGATGACGCCATATACCGCGCGTAACAGCCAGCGCCCACGTTCGGCGGATCGTGAGGTCGGAGGTGAAGGAGCAAGCTCTTGCTGCTGCTCAGTCACCACTGTCTGGCTTGCCAGTGTCGTCACCGTAGCGGAGACCACGTCAAGCAGAAACCCAGACAAGCGACGCGCGGTCAGGGGGTGGTCCTGCTCTTGACCATAGGCGGTCATGAGTGTCCCCAAGAAGGTTTTCACTTCGCGGACAGCGAGTTCGCCATCAGGGTGCTCACCCAAGCGCAGGTGAAGGTGGTCTCGGTGTTGATCGAAGAGTTCGACAAGTGTGCTCAAGATGAACTCCAGGTGTTATTGGTGGATGTCCACGACGACCCGATCTCGGAGTCGTCACGATACTGCGGCGGAAAGGTTTTCACGGTACCGCTGGAGGACGTACAGCCCGTCAGGGGTAAACTGTTCAGTCCGCGCGCGGTGAAAAATTTCGTCCATGGTCATCAGCGAGACGCTTTCGACTTCCTCGGCTTGCAGGGAAAGCGGCCCCTCATACACACAGGAGAACGCCGCGCCCCAGACCTGTGTCCGTTCATCGGCGAAGTAGAAATCGGACAAGCGGGTGAGGGGGACCTGGCGAATTCCCATTTCTTCTTCAAGTTCACGCCGGGCGCTCTCTTCGTAGCTTTCTCCGGCCAGCACGACTCCTCCGGTCGCCGGGTCGTAGTATCCAGGAAAGACATCCTTGGTCATCGTCCGCTTCTGGACATACAACGCGCCTTCAGGATTGAAGACCAGGATATAGGTGCTGCGATGAAGCAGGCGACTGGCCCGCATCCGCCAACGCGGAGCCGCGCCAACTTCGGTGTTCCGCGCATCGACAATGGCAACAATTTCGTTTGCGGCGTTCATAAGGGAAAGGATTGGATCATCAGGAGTGAGGATTGGGGCTCTCACACCCTCACTCCGAGGGTGCATGTGTGATGTTTTACGTTCTCCGTCTTGCGTCTGTCAACCGACAGGGAATTGCCGACCGTCGGATAACAAGGGTAAAAGAAACCACCCATCCGTGAGGAGCATCTCAGCAGAGGAGGAGTTCTAGCTATGGTGACGACACGACCAGCGTTATCTCCTGAAACGGCGTCGGACACACTGCAAGAGTTGTGGGTTTTTCCCATCGCTCCGGAAGTGTGCAACCTCGCCTGCACGCATTGTTTATATGCCGCCTCGCCACAGCGCAAAAACTCGTATCGCCTCACCGAAGACGATCTCACGGACCTGTTCACGCAACTGGCTGCGCTTGGTGCCACACCGCACCTGCTGTTCACCGGCGGCGAGCCCACGCTGCATCCCGCTTTATATGATTTCTTCGAGCAGGCCGAGCGTCGCGGCTACACGTTTCAGCTTCATACCAACGGCACCCGGATTCATGCCGAGGAAGCGGCACGGCTCGCGCGCTTGCCCCATCTCAAGAAAGTGCAAGTTTCCCTGGAAGGCCCAACGCCAGCGCTCCACGACCAAGTCATGGGGGCGGGCCTTTATCAACGGACGCTCCGCGCCATCGACGAACTCCGCTCTCGCGATGTCCCGGTCACCATCGCCGTGACCCCGATGGAAAGCAATCAGGAGGGGTTCACGGAAATCGAACAGTTAGCACGCGAGAAAGGGGCGGAGCTGGTCCGCATTCTGTTGTATGACCTTGGAGCGGCCACGGCCAACGGTCTCAAACCGGCGACGACGGTACCACCACAGCGGGGGAAGGACATGATCCTGATGTGTGACAAAGGGGTCGCCTACTCGGAAGGACAGTATTTCCCCTGTCCGATATTGGTCAAAGACCCAGAATCCATCTTGGGCACAAGCGTGCGCGACGCCATCAGCCCCGCCGCGCGTGAGCGTGTTCGAGAAATCAAGAGCCGCAAGAGCGAGTGCGCGGTCTGCCTGAAAGGCAGCACTTGAGGGTAGTTACTAGAGCGCCCGGTGGGTGCTTGCTCAAAAAATCAAAAATCAAAAGGCAAAAGGCAAAAATTAAAAGCCCTGTGTCTGAACTCGGAATTTTTGGACTTTGGACCTTGGACTTTGGACCTTGGACTTTGGACCTTGGACTTTAGACTTTAGACCTTGGACTCGAACCCCGAACCCGCATGTCGAATGCTCTTATCGTTTTCGCCAAAGCTCCGCTCGTCGGCCAGGTCAAAACTCGCCTCTGTCCACCGCTCTCACCAGCAATGGCCGCGGAATTAGCGCGGTGCTTCTTAATCGATACCGTCGAACGAGCCTGTCGCCTGCCCACGGTGCAGGTGTATCTCGCGATTACCCCAACCGAGAGTGAACCGCTCTTTCGTTCATTCTTGCCATTCCCAGTGGCATACTTTGCCCAACGAGGTACGTCACTCGGCGAACGCGAATATCACAGTTTCGTCGATCTCCACCAACATGGCGCGACCCGCATGGTCCTCATCGGCAGTGATATTCCCACCCTGCCCCTCGCTCATCTCCAAGAAGCGTTTCAGCACTTGGAGGACGAGCGCGGAGATGCCGTTTTTGGTGCGACTCGCGATGGGGGCTATTACTTGGTGGGCATGCGCACTCCACACCCAGAGCTGTTTGAGCACATCGCGTGGAGCACCCCCTCGGTCATGGCGGACACGCGCGCCCAAGCCGAGAGGCATGGTCTCGCGCTCTCCTTTGTTCCCCCCTGGCACGATGTGGACGACAAAGACGACCTGGCCCGCCTCGCCACCGAGTTGCGCCACCCCGACAGTGCCGCGCACGCCCCCAGGACGAAAGTGTTCTTGACGCGCTTGGGGTTCTAGCGTTGATCGTGAGGGGGAACGATGCTAGACCCTTGCTGAATATGCGAAAGGTCTCGAACGATGTTCGGTAAGTCAAATCTTGCTCGTCACTGGCGCGTCGTCGCGACAGGACTGTGCTTTCTGACCTTTCTCGGCGCGGGGCTGGTGCTGACGGTGACTGTCCTCCCCTTCATTTTGCTCTTCTCCACGACTCCTGAACAAAAAGAGCGCCGTGTCCTGAAACTCATCCACTATGGGTTCAGGTTTTTCATGCGCTACATGCGGATGTTGCAGCCCATTGGCTCTTTTCAGGTGCACGGGTTAGACCAGGTACTCGCACTCAAGGGCGCGTTATTTATCGCGAATCACCCAACCTTGATTGATGTGGTGGCCATCGTCAGTTGCCTCCCGACCTGTCAGTGCATCGTCAAAAAGTCGCTGTTACATAACCTATTTTTTGGCGGGCTCCTCCGTAGCGCTGGCTATATCGCCAATGACTATGCCGCCCAACTAATGGACGACTGCGCGCGTCGCCTGCAAGCAGGCCGGTCACTGCTGATTTTTCCCGAAGGAACTCGGTCCCCCGTTGATGGCTTACATCCGTTTTCGCGCGGGGCCGCGCAAATCGCCATCCGCACCGGTGCTCCCGTCGTGCCAGTGGTGATTACCTGCGAGCCGCCCACCTTGGGAAGAGGGACCCCGTGGTATGTGGTGCCCGCGCGTCCGATCGATCTGACGTTACGATTCCTGCCGCCGCTTGCGATTCCCGCGGCCGTGATGGACAAGCAGGGTATTCCGCTCCAAGCCCGCGCGCTCACTCGGCATATCGAGAATTTTTTCCTCCAAGAACTCCACCTGACGAAGACCGTGAGCCTGGGGCTTGGTGATGTTGGCGCACCGCATCCCGCGTATCCGAGCATCTAGATTAGGTTCCTCACTGAATTATGAAAACACAAGAAGCAATCTTTGGCTGCATTCAGCGATTACTGGTCGAAGTCTTTGAGATCCAGCCCGAACGCGTTGTGCGCGAAGCCGACATTTATAAGGATCTCGACTTTGATAGCCTAGATGCGGTGGAACTGGCCGTCAGGTTGGGAGCGGAGACTGGCATCAGTCTGCAAGAAGACGATCTGCGCGCCATTCGCACGATTGGGGATACGGTCGATATTCTGTATCAACGCGGCAATGCGTAACGCGCCACGGCGCGCGTGCGTTCCGCGTGTCCTCGTCCATCCGCTCACGCGAACGTGACCGCCACGAGGTAAGGGACCATCATTCAGCTCATCATCACCTGCGGATTTCTCCTCTACCCCCTCCTGATGTACGTGGGCTTGCAATGGTTTTCCCCGCGCGTGGTGGCGATGGTGATCGGCATCGGTGCCCTCGGGAATTTGTTGTATCTCCAGCCGTTTCGTTACCGGACGCGGCTGCTGGTGCCACTCGTTGGGACGCTGGTCCTCAGTCTGTTGAGCGCGGTTTGGAATCAGTCGAACGCGATCCTCTATCTTCCTTTCCTCATCGCCATCAATTTCGGCCTCTCGTTCGGCTATAGCCTGTGGCGGCCACCGAGCATGGTCGAGGTCTTCGCACGAATGCGGTCGGAGGACCTCACGGAGGAGGCCGTGCGCTATTGCCGCCTCGTGACCGGGGCGTGGATGATCTTTTTCGTGGTCAATGCGACGCTCGCGGGCTTTACCGCGTGCTGTACCTCACTGGCAACTTGGAGTCTGTACAACGGCTTGATTTCCTACTGCATCGTTGGGGTCTTGTTCACCGTGGAGTTATTTTACCGATCCTGGCGCTTTCGCCGTTACGTGGGCTCGCCGACCGATTTCCTGTTTAAGCGCATCTTTCCACCGAGGACATGAGCGATGGCTGAATCGCGATCGCGACCAACCCAGCCACGCCTGCTGAAGATGGAACGCACGGAGAGCGGCTACCTACTTCATCTGCACGTGCCCGAAGATTTCTTGTATTTCGAGGGTCACTTCCCCGAGGTGCCGATTGTCCCCGGCGTCTGCCAACTGCAATGGGTGATTGACGCCATTCAGACCTACACCGGAGCACCCGTGCACCTGAGCGCCTTGGAGAACGTGAAGTTTCTGCGCCCCCTCTTTCCCGGCCAATCCTGCATGTTGGAATTGACCTACAGCCCACAACCGGCCCGCTGGCACTACCGGATTTATACGGACAGCCACCGTTTCGCCTCCGGTTCTCTGTTGGTGAAGTCCGTATGAAGCCACGCCTCGTGAGGCCATGTCTCCTCATTCCCATCTATAACAATAAAGACACCATCGCCGCCGTTCTCGCCGACCTGGCACCACACAACTTGCCTTGTCTCATTATTGATGACGGCTCCGACGCTATGACCCGTGAGGTGCTCGCTCGTGAGGCGGCGCGCCATGCGTGGGTGCACGTCCTCCATCACAACGCCAATCGTGGCAAAGGTCAGGCGGTGTGCACCGGCTTCTTTGCCGCCGTCGACCAGGGCTATACGCATGCCATCCAAATTGATGCCGACGGGCAACACAACGCGCGCGACATCGACCGCTTTCTGGCGGAAGCGACAGCGCATCCTGAAGCCTTGATTCTCGGCAAGCCCCTGTTTGGCCCAGATGTTCCCTTCGGGCGGTACTTTGGCCGCAAAATCTCCCAATGGTGTGTCTGGGTGGAAACCCTGTCGCGGGCGATCAGTGATCCACTGTGCGGGTTTCGTGTCTATCCCCTCGCCGCCACCGTGGCACTGCTCAAATGCACACGTGTCGGGGCGCGGATGGATTTTGACCCTGATATCGCCGTTCGGCTCTACTGGGCTGGCGCAGCCATCCGCAACGTGGAGACCAGGGTTGTCTATCCAGAGGGCGGCGTGTCGCACTTTCGAATGTTTCGCGACAATGTCCGCATCAGCTGGATGCACACGCGGTTACTGGCGGGGATGTTGATGCGCATCCCGCAATTGCTGCGTTTGCGGGTGGGTGGGTGAGAGAAGAGGATATTCGTTTTTTTGTCCTGACAGGTCTCCTCCCGGGCCACGCACGATGAGGTGGAGAATTGCTTCTCGCTCTGTAGTAACGACGCCGGTAATCATGCCAATTCCGTAGTCCCGCGAGGGCCGAAACGATGGAGTGCCTTATGACCAACTCGAACGAACCACGTCTGAGCGCGAGGACAGCGCGCAAGAAGCAAGTCTGAAGCGGTGAGCGTGTCTTCCGCTACCTCGAACATTCCCGTCTCAATGTCAATCGCAACCACTTTCCCGGCGTTACCATCCTCTACTTGTGAACGCACTTGTTGCTCGTAGATTTCCTGGCCACGTCGAGCAAACTCTTCCTTGCTGTAACGCGGCTGTCGTATCGTCATAATTACCCTCCTCAAAATGAGTTGCGTCCGAAAAGATTCCTACTTCGTCCTTACGCATAGGGTCTCCACCATGTCCCTTCACCTCACCGGCTTCCTCGCCGTGTACTCGCTAAACAAGCCAATATCCACCCAGCGTTTCACGTCTTGCAGTCCCACCGATTGCATGGCCGAGAGGATACTCTCAGGCGGGACGCATT
>JABFSC010000380.1 GCA_013140885.1 Deltaproteobacteria bacterium
GTGAGGGCCTCCCTTGCTTCGCTTTCTCTTCGCGTGCATAACGGCACGGAGGAGGGTGACTATGATTCTCACGCGCAAACAGAAAAATATATGGGACTATCTGCAAGAGTATATTACCGCGAACGGCTACGCTCCGACGCTCGAAGAAATCGGTGGGCATTTCGGTCTGTCCTCCATGGCGACCGTCCATAAACATTTGACCAACCTAGAAAAAAAAGGTGTCATTGCCCGCCAGTGGAATTTGAGTCGTGCTATCGAACTGAAGCCGCCGCAGCCGGTCTCCCAAGCTATTGCCCTGCCGCTGCTAGGTCGTGTGGCGGCGGGAGTTCCGATCGAAGCGATAGAAACGAAAGATACGCTTTCCGTCCCAGCGGACTTCGTCCGTCGGCCGCATCAGACGTTCGCGCTCCAAGTCAAAGGCCGCTCGATGATCGACGAAGGAATCCTGGATGGAGACTTCATTGTCGTGGAGCAACAACCGAACGCGGAGAACGGCGAGACGGTGGTGGCGGTGGTCAACGGCGAAGCAACCGTCAAGAAACTCCATCGTGAGCGTGGTGGCCGCATTCGCTTACAACCGGCGAATGCGGAGATGAAACCTCTATACGTCCGGGAAAAAGAGCTGGAAATCCGCGGCGTGGTGGTCGCTGTTCTCCGGCGGTACCAAAGGTCATGAATACGCGGAGAGCCTGTTGTGTATGGAACGATATGAAGCAAATCAAAGGGCAAAAGGCAAAGGGCAAAAATCAAAAATTTTCGGACACCCCTTGCCGCCCCCTGGGTTCCTTCCTTTTTTGCATTTTTGCCTTTTGATTTTTGATTTCTCCGATGCCCTATTCTCTCTACATCCATCTCCCCTACTGCCTAGTGAAGTGCCCGTACTGCGACTTCAATGCGTATGCGGCGAAGTCATGGCCGGAAGAGCAGTATATGGACGCGCTTGCCGCTGAGCTGCGCCACTATATCTCGCAACCACCGTGGGCTGAACAGTCCATCGCCACGATCTACTTTGGTGGTGGCACACCTTCGCTCTTCGCGCCCCGATCATTTGCACGCTTCCTCACGCTGGTGAGCAATCTTGCGTCAATCGCGGAAGACGCGGAGATCACGCTGGAAGCGGACCCCGCGACCGTGACGCCAGAGAAACTGAGTGGCTATCGCGCGGTGGGAATCAACCGCCTCAGTGTCGGAGTCCAATCGTTTCAGCCTCAACTGCTCAAGACCTTGGGGCGGATTCACACTCCTGAAGATGCCCACGATACGCTCACCTGGGCACGCGCCGCTGGGTTTGCCAATCTCAGTATGGATGTGATCTTCGCCGTGCCCGGACAGACTCCGGCAATGCTGGCGGACGACCTCACGCTCGCGCATGGTCACGCGCTGGAACACCTCTCCACCTACAGTTTGACCTACGAGGAGCACACGCCATTTTTCGCGATGAAGAAGAAGGGGACATTGCGACCAGTCGAAGAAGACGATGAGGTCGCCATGTACTTACTGATTCAAGAGCGCTGCGTCGCGGCTGGGTATCGGCATTACGAGATTTCCAGTTTCGCGCGTCCAGGATTTTCCGCGCGCCACAACGCCAACTACTGGAACGGGACCAGCTACCTGGGCCTCGGCGCTGGGGCGCACTCCTTTAGTGCGGCATCGGCGTGGGGCACGCGCTGGAGCAACGAACGTCTTCCACGCCGCTACATGGAAAAGGCGCTCACGCACGGCACCGCCACCACGACAGTCGAAACCCTCACGCGCGAACAAGCCATGAGCGAGTTCGTCTTTCTCAATCTGCGGCAGCTTCATGGGCTTACCCCAGCGGCGTTCACTGCGCGCTTTGGCGTTGATTTCGACGAGCAGTTTCCGCATGTGACTGATCTATTGACGGAAGGGCTCCTGACCTCCACGAGCGGACGCCTCACCCTAAGTCCACAAGGGCTGCTTCTGGCCGATACCATCTTCGCGTCGTTTGTATAGACAAGAAACGGACGGTCGAGCCTTCCGTCAATCTCCATAGTAATCTCACTCTTGTATGGAACAGCCCTTCCCTTTATTGGCCATTCCTCCCTTTCGTCCGGATGGCTATTTGCCTGAAGGTGTTCATGTCACTTCCAGAAGCTGAAATCCTCTTTCGGTTCGGCTCCGCCAATCGTCGGCGGCGGCGATTGGCGCTCCGATTACGCCGATGGATTGTACTGGGACGGAAAATTGGGGCCACGCGCTTACTGGTCGATGGAAGTTTCGTCACGGCAAAGGCCGAACCCCACGATGTTGACACCGTCATTCTCTTACCGCAGGATTTCTCGCGCCAGCTTGAGCAAAAACATGCCCCCGCGCTAGAACTGGAAAAGATGCTAACGAATCGCCGTCCGGAAGAAATCTTCGCGGCGGAAGATGACACGGATTGGGAAGAATGGGTGATGTTTTTTAGCCAAACGCGCGAGATTGATCGACGACGCAAGGGCCTCGTAGAGGTACGACTATGATTACAACTGCCGAAGAATATCAACAGGTGCAAGCTCAACTTCGTCAACTGGAAGACCGACTATCCCGCTTGCAGCAAGATCATCCAATGGGGTCGAAAGGCTTTACGAAAGCGGGGATTCGCAAAATGATCGCCCGGTTACATGAGGAGCTAGCCGTGTACGAAGGTCATCAAGAAGTGCATCATGCCGATCCCTGAGCGCGAGTACGGAAAAGCGCTTGCGCCGAGTGGGAAGTGAGTCTGAGAAACTAAGGGGAAAGGAATTGAGTATGTCAAAAATCGCGAGCGACACCGCCCAAGGGCTCAAGGTCGGCATTATTGGCGGCTCCATCGCCGGATGCACGGTGGCCATTGAACTCGTCCGTTTAGGATGTGACGTGACGCTCTTTGAGCGCACCGGGGAAGAACTCAAGGATCGCGGCGCTGGCATTGGCGTGCCTCCGTCAGTGATCAACACCTTCATCACCCGTGATCTGGTGGATGCCGACATCCCCTACTTTTCTTCGCATACCTTCACGCGGATATGGCGAACGGCACAGGAGCGACGATACGGCTATATCGCGTGGGACCAACCGGCGAGCCTGGACCTTCTCAACTGGGGTGGCCTGTATCGTAACCTCCGTAAACGGGTGCCTGATTCAGTGTATCGCACGGGGCAGCGCGTCGTGGCATTGCACGAACAAAGCGGCGGACGTGTTGCGGTGGAAATGGCCAATGGCGAGACCCCGGAATTTGACCTCGTCGTCTGCGCTGATGGGTATGCGTCGCTCGGACGCCGCACCTTGTTTCCAGAAGTCGCCATTCAATACGCTGGATACGTGCTCTGGCGCGGGTTCATCATGGAAGACGAACTCCGTGGTGAATCGCACCCACTCAACAGTGGGGTCCGCTGTCTTGGCTATCCAGGCGGACACGGCATTTTTTATTTCGTGCCAGGACCCGATGGCTCGCTCGCTCCCGGCAACCGGTTGGTGAATTGGGGGGTGTATGTGCCCGTCGCCGATCTCGCTGCCTTTCTGACCGACAAAGAGGGCAAAGTCCACGAAGGATCGCTCCCGCCTGGCGCAATGGCGATCCCCACCGAAACGGCACTCAAACAGAAAGCCTACGAGCGCATGCCCGACTATTATGCCGAGATCACCGACAAGAGCCCCAACACCTTCGCCTACGCCATTTATGATTGTCAGGTGCCTGCGTATCGCAAGGGGCGGATCTGTTTAGCCGGTGACGCAGGCGCATTTGCGCGGCCCCACAGTGCCGCCGGCGCGCTCAAAGGCATCAACGATGCCATCGCGCTCAGTGAGTCCCTCAAGACGCATACGTCCGTGGAAGAGGCCCTGACGCACTGGGACAAAACCCAAACCGCGACGGACAATAATCTGGTCAGATTCGGCAACCAACTGGGCCACGCACTGGTGAAGGAAATTCCTGATTGGTCGAAAATGGACGCGGCGAGCATGGAGAAATGGTTTACCTCCATCATTACCATTCAGACGGAGATGTTCGACGCGAACGCGCGCAAGGTGTGAACAAGAAAGTCGTGTTCGTGTAGTCTCGTCCCGGCTTGCCATCTATGGGACATTTCCGCTAAAGAAGAATCGCCCTGCGCGGTACTCTCCACAAGGGCGAGACTCGTTACGAAAAAGGAGGACTTCAGATGAGTGCGGAAAACGAAAAACTCGTGACCGACTTCTGCGTGTCGTGGTCGCGAAAGAACGTTGACGAAGTGTTATCGTACCTGACCGATGATTGTTTTTATCACAACATTCCCATGGAACCCTGCGTGGGGAAAGCCGCCATTCGGAAGTTTGTCGAGCCGTTTCTGAAAGGGGCGGACTCCGCCGTCTTCGAGATCAAGCACACGACCTCCGCGGGGAACGTCGTGATGAATGAACGTGTGGACCGTTTTGTCATGGGCCCCAAGAAGGTTGAGTTGCCCGTTGCTGGGATATTCGAAATTCGCGGTGGAAAAATTTCCGCCTGGCGTGACTACTTCGATCTCACTTCGTTCACCAAGCAGATGGGCTAATCGCTGATCGTCCCCGCGACAGCGAAGCGGTACCGTCCCTTCTAACCACATATTTATACTGAGAGGTCTCAATTATGGAGAAACTAATTCCTGGACTCGAAGGCGTGCCGATTATGGAGTCGGAGGTCGGCTTCATTGACGGTCAGAAAGGGATTCTCGAGTACCGCGGGATTCCGATTGAAGAGTTAGCGGAGAAGAGCACATACGAAGAGGTGGCCTATCTGCTGTTGTGGGGCAAGCTGCCAACACGTGACGAACTGGCGAAGTTCGATCACGACCTGCGGACGCACCGACGGATCAAATATCGCCTGACCGATTTGATCAAATGTCTGCCGGAGAACGGTCATCCGATGGATGCCCTGCAGGCGGGCGTTGCCGCCTTGGGGATGTTCTACCCCGCCAAAATCGATGCCTCGGAAGTCCCACCGGGCACCGATGTCCTGAGCCAAAGCAAGCACTACTGGTCGATCATCCGCCTCATCGCCAAGCTGCCGACGATTGTCGCGGCCTTCGAGCGCATGCGGCATGGCGACGAGCCCGTGCGGCCGCGCGACGATCTGTCGCATGCGGCGAACTTTCTGTGGATGCTGACCGAACAAGACCCGGATCCGTTGGATGTGCGCGTGCTTGATGTGTGTCTCACCCTCCATGCGGAACACACGATGAACGCCTCGACCTTCAGTGGCTTGGTGGTCGGGTCCACCTTGGCCGATCCGTACACGATGGTCGCCTCGGCGATTGGCGCGCTGACTGGCCCGCTGCATGGTGGCGCGAACGAGCAAGCCCTGAAGATGTTTCGCGAGATCAAAACGGTCGAAAACGTGCGTCCGTTCATCAAGGGTAAACTCGAGCGCAAGGAACGGATCATGGGTGTTGGCCATCGGGTCTACAAAGTGAAAGATCCGCGTGCCACGGCTTTGCAAGATCTCGCCGGTCATCTGTTTAAGGCGAAGGGGGAACATCCGCTGTACAAGGTGGCGCAAGAAGTCGAACAGACGATTAACGATCACGTGGGCGCGAAGGGCATTGCCTCGAATGTCGATTTCTACTCAGGCGTCGTCTACGACCAGTTGGGCATTCCCATCGACCAGTTCACGCCGATCTTCGCCATCGCCCGTGTCGCGGGCTGGCTGGCGCACTGGGCGGAGCAGCTCCGCAACAATCGCATCTTCCGACCTGACCAAATCTACACCGGCACGCATGATGTGCCGTATGTCGCGATGG
>JABFSC010000150.1 GCA_013140885.1 Deltaproteobacteria bacterium
CCCGCCCGAAGCGGCGACATCACCCATTGAGATAATCACCGGCTTTTTCTCGCGCGTGCGCATCAGCTCGCGCCACATCAGGTCCGACGCCAACCCCGATCCACCTGGACTCACGACTCGCACGACCAACGCGGCCACACTGTCATCCTCACGAATCCGCTTGAGGTCCTCGGCGAAACTGGTCGAACCCACCGCGTGCCCAGCGTCACCACCATCATGGGAGTCCCCGCGCTTGATCACGCCATCCACGGTCACGAACGCGATTTTCTTCGGGTCGGTCGCCAATAGGGTACGCCGCATAACTTGTCTGCGGAGATGGAGATACTCTTCGGTCGTGATCTCGTGCACCGGGTTGAGCTTGGCTTCCAAGAGCGTGGGGATTTCATCTTCGTAGGCGACATGATCGATCAGTCCCGCGCCCAGCGCTTCACGGGCCATGAACAAACCTTGGTCAATCAACGCGCGCACGGCCTGGAGGCTCTTATGGCGCGCGTGCGCGACATCCTCGACGATTTGGCCATAGAGATCGTCGAGCAAACCATTGAGCATTTCGCGATGCGCGTCGGACATGGAGTCGCGCGTGAATGGTTCGCCCGCCGCTTTATATTGTCCAGCTTGGTGGACTTGGGCTTCGATGCCGAGTTTATCAAGAACGCCCTTGAAGAAGACGGTCTCGGCGGCCAGGCCAGTGATAGACAAATGACCCGCCGGAGCGATGAGAATCGTATCCGCCGCGCTGGCGAGGTAATACTCGCGCATGCCGCCCTCGGTCAGATAGACCCACACTTGTTTATTGGCGGCACGCAAGGCAAGCAGTGAACGGCGCAAGCTCTGAATCTTGGCCCAGCCAACATCAAGGTCGGCGATGGTCAGCACGACGGCCTGAATCCGCTCGTCCTCACGAGCCCCGCGCAGCAGCGTCGTGCAGGTCAGAAAGTCGAATCCCGCGCCTTGCCATAAGGACGCCAACGACAACCTGGCTCCTTCGGGCAAGGAGCCGTGCAGGGACACTCGAAGCGTATTATACTCCGGTTGGCGTCCGAGCAGCCGGGTCACGAGGTCTTTTCCTCGAAGTCCGACCAGAAAGGTTCTGCGAGTAAGGCGTTTTAGCACGGGGAACAGGTCCTCGTTACGAACACGCCTCGCACGGAATTAGGCCGCGTGCTGGCTGTCATGCTTCTTGTCAGCGTCGGGC
Source organism: Deltaproteobacteria bacterium (assembly GCA_013140885.1). Lineage (GTDB taxonomy): Bacteria > Desulfobacterota > Binatia > Bin18 > Bin18 > JABFSC01. Next base: position 1,196 of record JABFSC010000150.1, read on the forward strand.
AACAGCGAGTCGGTGGCGTCCTCGGCTGGCCGGGCCACGAGTCGATTGGTTTTCCACGCCAATAAGCCTTCGCGCAGGAAGGCCGGATTGAGGTCCAGCGTCTCGCACACGTTGGCGAAAGAGAATAACCATGTGGGCTCATCGGTCAGAAACCATGCTTCCGCTTCGGTCCCCAGTTGTCGTCCGCGACTGTCTTTCGCGTCCAGATATTTCTGGAAACATTCAATCGCATCTTCAAGTACCGCGATCATCAAACGCCGCTGCCCATCACCTTGCGACCGGCCACGGAGCGCCGTGAAGAACTGCGAGGGCAAAAGCAAATCCGGCTGAAATACACCAGTACCGTTTTCAGCGGTAGGTTGGTTCTTCATTATGAAGCCTCCTCCTCATTTTTGGCCAAGGTCCTCACCTCGACCACCACATCCACATACAACCAACACCTTTAGGAAGGTTTGGAAAGCGCGAGTATAGCCTATTCGTTCAGTTCTTTATAGAGTTCCAACCAGGCCATTTGGATGGTCTCTAATTTCCCCTCACTTGAGGCACTTGGGTCGTCGGCGAAGTCGGCAAGCTCGGTGACCCAGCGCCGCAAATCCGTAAACCGCACGCTCAGCGGATCCATGTCCGCATGCGCGGCCAGCAGCTGTTCCGCAATGTCTTCACTATCTTCCCATCGCAATTGCATGGCGTCCTTCGCTCCTCACTCCGCGCCCCTTCACAGGCGGGACAGTTCCCTGCCACCTAACGCTTCGCCAATGGAGGTGTCCATGATCCGTTGCGCGAACGGCGTCGTCTCCGTGCCGAGGGCGTCAATCAAGTCGCGAATCAGGTTGTAGTCCGTCCCCCGCATGGCGTCCTGTAAGGTCGTGACCGCGGCGTGAATCCGTTCCGCTTCTCCCGGTTCCAACAAGGCCGCGTGTTGTCGCGTTTGCTTGTCGGTCACGTGCAGCAGCGTATCGGCCTCAGTCCTGGCCTCGATCAATAAGCGTTGCTCGATATCGGTCTCGGCGAAATCAATCGACTCCTCAAGTAACCGCTCGACTTCTTCATCGGTCAGTCCATACGAAGGTTTAACTTCCACCGATCGCTCATGTTTGGTGCGCAGGTCCGTGGCGGTCACATTCAAGATACCGTTGGCATCAATCATAAAGGTGACGCCGACCCGTGGGATGCCGGAGGGTTGCGGCTCGATGGGAATCTTGAAGCGGGCCAGACTGCGACAATCCTGCACCAGCTCCCGTTCGCCCTGCAAGACATGAATGTCCACCGCCGTTTGGTTATCCACCGCCGTGGTGAACATCTCCTGCGCACTCACAGGGATCGTGGTATTGCGCTCAATCAAGCGACTCAGCACTCCGCCCATCGTCTCAATGCCCAAGGACAGCGGCACGACATCAAGCAGCAGCATATCCTTGCGCCGACCGGACAAGGTATCGGCTTGCACAGCGGCCCCCAACGCCACGACTTCATCCGGGTTCAAGTCCGTCAGCGGTGTGCGGCCAAAAAACTCACCAACGCGGCGACGCACCAGCGGCATCCGGGTTGAGCCACCGACCATCACCACTTCTTCAATCTCCCGTGGTTCGAGACCGGCATCCTTGAGCGCTTGGCGGCAGGGCGCGAGCGTGCGGGCGATAATATCACTCACCGTCTCTTCGAGTTCAGCGCGAGTCAGTGTCCGTGAAACCTGGATGCCGTGGTCAGGCATGGCGAACGACAGGGTCACCGTCTCCACATCGGAGAGGCGACGTTTGGCATCCTCGGCCACCTGACGCGCGCGACTGGCGACATGGGGATCGTGGCGCAACGCCTCTGGCAACCCCACCAGCAAAAAGCGTTCGGCGATGCGTTGGTCAATGTCGTCGCCACCCAGGCGAGTATCGCCATTCGTGGAAAGCACCTCGAAAATCCCGGTGTGCAGCCGCAAAATGGAAATGTCGAACGTGCCACCGCCCAGATCATAGACGGCGATGAGCCCTTCCTCTTTTTTATCCAATCCGTAGGCAAGCGAAGCAGCGGTCGGCTCATTGAGGAGGCGCACAACTTCCAGTCCGGCGAGTCGCCCGGCATCCTTGGTCGCCTGACGTTGCGAGTCGTTGAAATAGGCGGGAACGGTAATGACAACTTTATGCACAGGCTCTTCGAGCGCGGCTTCAGCTCGTTCACGCAGGGCACGCAGGATCGTCGCGGAGACCTCTGGTGGCGTCACTTGGCGACCATGCAGAGCGAAGCGAACGATCCCGGTCTCTTGGGCGAAACGATAGCGGCGCCGGTCCTCGGTGCTGACGTGCTCCATGCCGAGACCCATGAACCGCTTGACCGATTGAATCGTCGTGAGGGGGTGTTCCTCCAGCAGTGCTTTCCCCTGGTCCCCAACCTCCATCCGTCCGTCGTCGAAGTAGGAGACAATCGAAGGCAGCAGCGAGGAGCCAGTGCGTGGGTCGGCGATTACGCGGGGGGTCTCGCCATCGGTGAATGCGATCAAACTATTGGTCGTGCCCAGGTCAATACCCACTATCCGTTCCACGATGCCTCGTTCTCCTTATCCACATCCCGCAGCAAGGTACGGAGATACGCGACCTCCGACAAGCAGCTTTTTAGTTGTTGCAGGAGCGCGGGGGTGTCATTGCCATCGCTCCATTGCGTCAGGTTATTGGCCAGCGTGGTCCGCGACTGCTCGAATTGGGCATGCACCTCGGCGCGAATGGCGGCCAGTTCCGCGTCCGCGGTGGTACGGTTTTCCCGTGCTTCCGCCAGTTTCTCTTGCACCTCGAACACCAAGGCCGCCAACGCTGGTGGCACGCGATTATTCTCCCGACCAATCTGTTCGCCCTGGAGTTCCAGCCAATACTGTCCACGTTGCACGAGGTCACGCAGCGTGCGGTACGCGCGATTCAAGAGGGCGGTATTTTGCAAGCTCGCCTCTTTTTCCTCGGTGGTGCCGGTTTGATAGAGGTCGGGATGCAGACGGCGGCTCAGCTCATAGTAGCGGGCCGTGAGCGCGGCTTCGTCCACAACGGGTGTCCGAGGAAAGCCCATCACGGTGAAATAATCGACCTGGGGAGGAAGCTGCTGAATGGCCTGACAGCGCGGACAGAAAAGAGCGGCGGGATGTGCGTCGTCGCAACGCCAACAACGCACGGAGGCGGAGTGATCCATGAAATCTACAACAGGTTAGACGGAGAACGAGCTACCGCACCCGCAGGAGCGTTTCACGTTCGGGTTTTGCAACTTGAAACCGGACTCCATCAGGCCATCGGCGTAGTCGAGTTCCGTGCCACGGAGGTAAATGAAGCTCTTGCGATCGACAATCACCTTTACGCTATCGCGTTCGAAGATGCGGTCGCCATCACGAGGGAGGTCGAGGTCCATCTTGTACGACAGTCCAGAACAGCCACCGCCAATCACTTTCACCCGCAGTCCGTGTCCGGCTTTTTCTTGCTGGGTCATCAGCGTCTGGATTTTCTTGACCGCGTTTTCACTAATTTCAATTGTCGCTGCTTGTGCCATGTTTTTTCCCTTGCAGACTGGACGGGGGACCGAGGACTGAGGACCGAGGCCAAACCGAAGAACGAGTTCTTTTCCTATCCAGGCCTCGGTCTCCGGTCTTCGGTCTCCCGTCGGTCCTACGCATGCTTCCACTGTACCGACTTCAGATCGATGCCTTCTTTCACCATTTCATAGAGCGGTGACATTTCCCGAAGTCGGCTCACGACCTCAACTACACGCTTGACCACGAAATCCACCTCTTCCTCGGTATTGAAGCGCCCTAAGCCGAAACGGATCGAGGTATGCGCGAGTTCATCTCCCACGCCTAGTGCCTTCAGCACGTACGAAGGTTCGAGCGAAGCCGACGTACACGCCGACCCCGACGAGAGCGCGATCTCTTTGTTCACACCCATCAAGAACGATTCCCCCTCAACATACGAAAAGCTGAGGTTCAAGTTGCCAGGAATCCGTTGCGTTGGGTGACCATTGAGGAAGACATCTTCCAGTTGACTGGTGAGCCCGTCGTGCAGTCTGGTGCGCAAGGAAATGAGTTTCGCGGCTTCCTGCTCCAGCTCTTGACCACACAGCTCGCTCGCTTTGCCAAAACCGACGATCCCCGGAACATTGAGCGTCCCGGAGCGCATCCCACGCTCATGCCCCCCACCATCCATCATCGGAGTCAGGCGGACACGCGGCCCTTTGGCGCGAACATACAGAGCGCCACACCCTTTGGGGCCATACATCTTGTGGGCGGTCATGGAGAGGAGATCAATGCCATCCTGTTCAACGCTCACCGGCACCTTGCCTACGCCTTGCGTGGCGTCACAGTGAAACAGAATGCCTTTTTCTTTCGCGAGCTTGCCGATTTCGCGAATCGGGTGCAGCGTGCCAATCTCGTTATTGGCGTACATGATGGAGATGAGAACGGTTTTGTCGGTGATCGCGTTGCGCAGATCGTCAAGGCTGACTTGCCCATAGCGGTCAACCGGCAGATAGGTGACCGTCGCCTTGCCAGCCCGCTCCAACGCTTTGCAGGTATCGAG
>JABFSC010000368.1 GCA_013140885.1 Deltaproteobacteria bacterium
CCCAAGGCATAGATATCGGCGGCACCATCGACCGGTTCGTGGCGCATTTGTTCCGGGGCACAGTATTTCATGGTTCCCATGATCGCCCCGGTTCTGGTGGCATCACTCTGGCCGATTTCCTTGGCAATGCCAAAATCCATCACCACCACGCGCCCAGACGGCTCCTCGATCATGATATTGGCCGGTTTCACATCGCGGTGGATCACCGACGGCACTTGGGTATGCGCGTAGGCCAGTGCGTTCGCCACTGGGATGGCCATCCGCAACACTTCGGCGAGCGGCAACGCGCCCCGGTCTCGAAGGTGCTGACGGAGGGTTTTCCCGTGAATGAACTCCATCACGAAGTAGTGGAAGTTTCGGGCTTCATCACGGTCGATATCATGCACCTGCACGATGTTCGGATGCTTCAGCCGTGCCATCAGGCGCGCTTCACGGTAGAAGCGCGCTCGCATTTCCTCATGGTCGGTCAGTTCATTGGGCAGGACCTTGAGCGCGAACGTGGAGTCGAGGATGAGATGGCGCACCTTATACACCGCGCCCATTCCTCCTTGCCCGACCTTCTCGGTCACTACATATTTTCGGGAAATTTCCATCCGAGTCGGACTCCGTTCAAGCAACTCTTCCGCTTGCGCATGTTCTGTTCAAGCTGCCTCTTGCACAATACTCAATTCTTGCGCACGGACACAACTGAAGAGTTGCCCGTGCTCAGCTTTCCGGAGTCAACGAGCCATTAGTTTCCGAGTAGCTTCTTCCCCCGCAACAACGACAACCCCACCGCAACCACGCACACCACCGCCGCCATCAGAAACACCTCCTGAAACGCGGGCATGAAGCTCTGGGGATCGTCAACGGTCGGCAGGTGTAGTCGTTCCGCGTGGACAGCACGACGACTGCTGAACAACATGCTCGCGCTGGTAACGCCCACGACCACGCCGAGCGTGCGCATCATTTGACTCATTCCACCCGCGACGCCTTGTTGCTCCCGTGGAATCGCTCCCATGACGAAACTCATGTTCGGCGTCTGAAACATTCCTAGCCCAAGACCAACACAGCCAAGCGCAAGCATCACCGCGAGGGCACTGGCCCCAGCGTCCAACTGACCGATGCTCCATAATCCCACCGCTTCGAGTCCAAGCCCCACGCTGCTGAGCGCACCAGTGCCAAGGCGATCGGCGAGCTTGTCCGCCAGTGGCGCCGCGAGCGCGGTTGTCAGTGGCGTCGCGGTGAGCAGCAGCCCGCCAGTTGTTGCTGGATACCCCAGCGCATTGACAATGTAATAGGGCACCAACAGCCAGATCGCGAACATCGCGCAGTTGGCGAGCACGTTCAGCGTATTGGCGATGGCAAAGGCCGGATGCCGAAACAAGCTGAGATCAACCACCGGTGCCGCGACTCGTCGCTCGATTATGAAAAACCCCGCGAAACACAGACTTGCTCCCACCACGAGCATGAGCACCACCGGCGAAGTCCACCCCAGGTCGCGTCCACGACTGAACGCGAGCAAAAAGCCCGCGATACTCGCCGCGAGCGTGAGCGCGCCAGCAAGATCGAAAGGCTGCCGCTCCTGTTGCTCCACATGGGCGAGTGGTCGGCGGATGGCCAGCACCATGAGCACCAGCGCCAACGGAATACGAAACAAATAGACCGCGCGCCAGCCGAACAGATCGACAAGCAGTCCGCCGAGGAGTGGCCCCAAGGCGAACCCAATCGCCGCGCTCATCTGAAAGAGCCCCAATGCGCGTCCTCGCTGTTCGGCTGGCGCGGTCAGTGTGACCAAGGCTGGTGCCGAGGCGAAGAGAAGAGCAACCGCGATGCCTTGCAAGACACGCGCGGCGAGAAACCAAGCGAACGTCGGCGCGAGCCCACAGCACAGAAAGGCCACGGCGCTGCCCGCGAGTCCCCAACTCAGCAGGCGACTATGCCCCCAGAGGTCGGCGAGGCGGCCACAGCCCAACAGTAAGCTGGCATACGTGAGCACGTAGCTCACGACAATCCACTGCATGCGGGAGACATCGAGCCCAAAGGCGGCGGAGAGCGCGGGGAAGGCGATATTGACGGAGGAGTCGAGCGCACCGAGCAATGCGCTCAGACTGGCCACGACGAGCGCCAACTGCGGAGACAACGAGTGAGGGGGCGTTGTGTGTTGCTGTTCCACCTTGCTAAGCTGCGCCACGGCTGATGATGGCGCATCTATCTCGGAACTTGGGTCGGCTGTCAACGGCTTTTTTACTCTGAAGGAGCATTCTTTATCTATGAGCCAGGCTCAATCATTGCGCTCTCTGTTAGCGCAAGACCGTTTATTGATGGCAGCAGGCGCGTATGACGTCATCTCCGCCCGTTTGATCGAGGAAGCCGGATTTCCGCTGGTGTATTATTCCGGCGGGGCCTCCGCCGGAGCGCTCGGATATCCGGATTTTGGCTTGCGCACGCTCACGGAAATGGTCATGCAACTGGAAGGTGTGTGTCGCGCCGTGAGCGTGCCGGTGATCGCGGACGCGGAATCTGGGTTCGGTTCGGTGCTGAACGTCGTGCGCATGGTCCAGGAATATGAGCGTATCGGCGTCGCTGGGCTGCACCTCGAGGATCAAGACCTGTCACGCCGTAGCGGATCGCTCGGTGACAAAGTGTTAGTGTCCGCGCACGAGCATGCCGCCAAGATTCGCGCGGCGACCGAAACCCGTCAACACCCAGAGACGGTGGTGATCGCGCGCATTGATGCCATCGCGGTCCATGGCGTGGATGACGCTATCACGCGAGCCGAAGCCTACGCGGAAGCAGGCGCGGACATGCTGTTCTTCGAGGCGTTCGAGTCGATCAAGCAAATGGAGAAAATCTGTCGCCGTTTTTCTCAAGTACCGCTGATGGTCAACATGGTCGAAGGGGGCAAGACGCCATACCTGCCCGCGCAAGACCTGCTGGACCTCGGCTTTCGGGTCGTCATTTACCCCGCGACCGCGATTCTCGCCGGCGCGTTTCAGATGAAGAAAGTGCTGAAGGCCCTGCGTGAAACCGGCACGACCCAAGGCTCGTGGCATGAAATGCTGCCGTATAACGAAGTGTTTAACGAACTGCTCGGTGGGGACCAGGCGCTCGCGTTTATCGAGCAGTACAGTGGAAAGAAATAGTCTAGGAGTCTGAGAGTCCGGAGTCTGGGAGTCGGAATGGAAGACGAGACGAAGAAACTGACAACGGACGACTGAGACCCGCAATCCGCAATTCTGACGCTATCCGTTTTGATGTCCTATGCTCATTCCCACGAAAGACCAATTCTCCTCACTCCCAGTGCCCCAGCAAATTACGCACCTGGCGCGGGTCGATGCCAAAACGCGCCAGGAACTCCTGCTCTCCCGTGGGAGCCTCGACCTCGTCCGCGCGCTCTCGCCGGAGATGCTCTTCTATACGCTCAAGGAAATCGGTCTGACGGATGCCGTGGGCTTGTTGGCGATGGCCTCGCCTGAGCAAGTGCGCGACATGATGGACCTTGATTGTTGGCAGAAAGATCAGCTCAATAATCAGCGGATTGTCTCGTGGCTCATGCTGCTGGATGAAGCGGGCAGCAGCAAGCTCGCCGAATGGGTGCTGCATGCCGATATCGAGTTGCTCGTGCTCATCGTCAAACGTCACTTCGAGGTGGTTCGTCAAGCGGATATTGAGGAAGACCTGGATTTTGATCGGTCGGCCTACTTCACCTTCGACGACCACTACCTCCTGCGCTTCCTTGGTGAAGAAGAGCCGATTCTCTCGCTCCTCTTGGAGCGGCTCCGCGTGCTGGATTATGGCCAATACACCTACGTGCTCGAAAACAGCATACTGGAGCTTGATAGTGGCCTCGAAGAAGCGGAACTGCGCTGGCGCAACGCACGCCTCGCGGACCGCGCCTATCCCGAATACGAGGAAGCGCATGAATTGTTCGTTCCAGTCCGCCCAGAAGCGCTTCATCTTGACCGCTACGAGCGCCCTGCTGTTCGCCCCCTCCGGTTCGCGAGCGGGGAAGAACTCATTCCGTCGGATCATGCGCTGATGTTGTTGGAGCCGCAGGACTCATTTTTGCTGCGCGCGCTGGCGGCGGTGCCCGTGGAAGACCTGGAGGCCATCAGCCAAGAATTGGCGGCACTGACCAATCAAGTGGTGATCGCCGATGGGTGCGACCCTGGCGAACTGAGCGAAGTCCGCCGTTGTGTCACGCTCACGCATGACACGCTCAATATCGGGCTCGCCTTTCTGGCGGAAGGCGATGAGGCGCGGGGTGTGCAACGGCTACATGAAACCGTGCTGCGTCCCATTTTTCAGGCGGGATTCGGATTGATGAGCCGCGTCTCACAACAAGCGCGCGCGCTCGACGCGGATTTACTCAAGAGCGGCCTGGTGGCGTGGGAGACGTATCTTGATACGCCATTTCGTGAAGGCGTGGCCGGAGCGAAACGTCGTCCGCCCCTCTTTTTTCGCGGGCTGGAAACTCCGGGGGAAATTCTCTATCGCCCGTTTCAGCAACTCGCGGATATTCACACGGTCGAGACGATGCTAGCCCAGCTCCCAATCTGGTTTGGGGTGGTGCACCAACTTGCGGCGTGGACACCGGGACCTGCACCGGAAGGAGTGACCTTGTCCGTCTTGTGGAACACCGCGTTCGTGCATTGGGTGGTGGACAAGACCAGCTCCTGCCAGCCCGTGCGACGGCGAGACATCGCCGAGTGGCAACGCCACGTGCAAGGGCAAAAGCTCGAACCAACGCTCGCGGCGTTTATTGAACACGTCGCGACCCAGTGCCATCTTACCGAGGACGATATGGCCACGTTGCGGCCACTGGCCGCGTTCGCGCAAGAACGACTCAATGATGTGATGGCTGTTGATGCCGCGACCATTGATCTGCATTACATTGAGGGGCTGTTGGTGACGGGTGAGTAAGGGCAAAAGAAGAAAAGATACTTACTTCTCCGCTCGCGCGTGAAACATCGCTTCGAAGCGGGCTTCAAGACGCTCCAGCCGCGCTTGGGTGCGCTTGTGCGTTACTACCTGTGCCTCTAATGTCGCCAGCCGTGCGGTGATCGCGCTATTTTCCGCCTTGAGCTTGGCATTCTCGCGTTCCAATTTCTGATTGAGTCCCTGAATCGCGGCCAGCGCGACGCCATCGGCATCGACCGTGGCGATATGTTTGTCGTCCGCTCCCACACCGAAGGCGGCATGAAAGTCCTGAGCCATTGGTCCCAGGTGCCGCGTGGCGTGGTCGCTCTTATAGCGCCAACTCTGAATCGGCAGCGCGATCACGCGCTCCAGTACCTGGAGTGAGTTGACCGCCGCAAAGTCCGCCTTCATGGCGCGGTCACTCAACGAGCTCAGTGCGCCGAGGATGCTGAGGTTGCCGTTGGTGTCCAACCGCATGATCTCGGTTCCGCCACTACCGGGGTTGAACATGTTGTCATTATGGATGCCATCGCGAAACCAAGCAAAATGGTTCCCAGTCCGAAAATAGAGGGTGTTCGCCTGGACGCCGATCCCATAATTGTCGATGGCGGGAGCATTCCACAGATTGAGCATCTGCCGCGTCTGGGCACCAAAAAAGAGACTGGTTTGCGCATTGAAGTGCGCGCCGCCTTGGGCGCGGACGTTAAAGGTATTTGCCCCAGCGCTGAAGAAGTCAACGTTCAGGGAATCGGCGAACATAAACACACCATCATGGAGAGGATCTGAGTTTTTCGCTAAGCGTCCGACTACGAAACTATAGTCCC
>JABFSC010000596.1 GCA_013140885.1 Deltaproteobacteria bacterium
GTCATGTATGTGAACGTGAAGAGCGCGTATCCCCACGAGCCGGTTTCGCGTTTAATCGTCGCCAACGTGGCGCCACACTGACAGCACAGCGCGAAGAACACCATCACCGATAGCGCGACAACCGGAGTGTACACCGGTCGTCCGTCGGGCCAGCGCTCCGCTCGCATCGTCTCGCGCAGGGCGATACTGCCTTCGTCTTCCTTGCTGCCCAGATTATAAATCGTGCCCAGCGCGGCGATAATCACTTCTCGTGCTGGGAAACTGGCGAGCGTCGCCATCCCAATCTTCCAATCCCAGCCCAGTGGATGAACCACCGGTTCAATGGCGTGCCCCGCTTGACCAAGATAGCTGCCCCGTAATCGCGCGCCCGCTTCCGCGATGTCGAGTTGGGCACGCTCTTCTTCCGTTGTCGCGGTCGCGCGCTTCGCGTCAAATTCCGTGGTGAGCTGTGGTTGCGTGGGATAATACGATAACGCCCAGACGAGAATAGTCGTGGCCAAAATGATCGTGCCCGCCCGTCGCAGAAACGCCCAACTGCGGTCGTACATGCGGAACAGCACCACGCGCCACGCTGGAATCTTGAACGGTGGCAGTTCAAGCAGAAATGGCATCGAGTCGCCACGCAACAGCGTGCGCTTTAGGAGATACGCGATTGGCGGGGCGACGATTAGGCCCACCATATACATGGCGAAGAGTGTGATGCCTTGCAGCCCGACAATGCCCCATACCGTCTGCGCGGGGATGAAAGCGGAAATAAACAAGACATAGACCGGCAGCCGCGCGCTGCAACTCATCAGCGGGGCGATCAGGATGGTGGCGATACGGTCGTGGTGATTATCAATCGACCGAGTGGACATAATCCCTGGCACCGCGCAGGCGAATGACGACAACAGCGGAATGAAACTCCGACCAGACAGCCCGAAGCCAGCCATTACCCGGTCCATGAGAAAGGCCGCGCGCGCCATGTAGCCAGAGTCTTCAAGAATGCCAATCAAGCCAAAAAGAATGGCGATCTGCGGGACGAAAATGACCACGGCCCCCACACCCCCGATGATGCCGTCCACCACCAGACTGCGGAGTGGCCCCTCAGCCAGCATCCCGCCGACACGATCGCCTAGGGCACTAAAGATCGCGTCGATGGCCTCCATCATGGGAGCCGCCCAGGAAAAGATCGACTGAAACGTCACGGCCATCGCCAACAGGAACACCAACAGGCCCCAGACTTTATGCGTGACAATCTGGTCGATTTTCTCGGTCCACGTATCCTGAATCGTTGTCAGAGGCTGACGCACGCATGCCTGGGCGACCTCGGCGATCCAACGGTACCGCGTGTCAATTTCAATTTGTGGGACGTGGATGTCGAGACGAGCGAGACGGTCGCGTGCTGCCCGCGCCAAGATGCGCACGAAATCTCCCCCGTGTTGGACCAGCTCGTTTTCGACCGACCCCCCAGCATCCAGAAGCAGGCGTTCCACGAGAAAACGCGGCGGAGAAGGCACGGTATTCGCGCCATTGGATAATTGCGCGAGTGAGCCGGTCAAGGTGGTGACTTCGGCGGTCACCGCGTCGGGCAAGCGCACTGGCGGGGTAGGGCCTGCTTCGGACCGTGCCGCCACACCGAGCGCATGTTGTAACTCCGGGAGGCCGATACGGCGCGTTGCTTGGACGGGAATGACCGGCACTCCCAGGCGTGTACTCAACTCCTTGGTGTCGATTTTGAGGCCCAGGTTCTCGGCCACATCGGCCATTGTCAGCGCGACCACCACTGGGCGACCCACTTCAAGCACCTGCGTGAGCAAGTAGAGATTGCGATCCAAATTACTGGCATCCAGCACATAGAGGATGACATCGGGAGCGGTCACGCCTTTGCCGTAGCCTAAGAGGACGCTGACCGCGATCATCTCATCGGGCGCTCGTGGCGCGAGCGAATAGGTGCCGGGTAAATCCACCGCGAGAAAACGAGTGCCGTCAATCGACAGTTCACCAAGTGCGCTTTCGACGGTGACCCCGGAATAGTTGCCGGTATGTTGGGTCAAGCCGGTAAGCGCGTTGAAGAGCGTGGTCTTGCCAGTATTGGGATTGCCGATGACAGCGATGATAGGGCGACGGGCAACAGTAGGGACGGGGGAGGAATGGGTGGACACCGAAGAATGTGGCGAAATCGCGGCAGCCATGAAGTTGTCCTCTGGATGCAGACGAATTAGGCTGGCGTGAGGAGAATGCGGCGGGCTTCGTTGCGCCGCAGCGCGATGCTAAAGCCGCGCAGCCGCACTTGCATCGGGTCGCCGAGGGGCGCGAACCGCACCACGCGCACCGCTTGTCCGGGGGTGAACCCCATTTCGGACAGCCGCTGCGCGATGCTATCGACGCCGGTGATTGAGCTGATGTGTCCTTCTTGGGCGGGAAGCAGATCGGCAAGTGTTTTCATAATTTCTCAAATGATATTGATTCTCAATTTCATCGTCAAGTAATGATGGGTAGCTCTCTACTAAGAACCGCGACAAAAGGCAAGGGTGCGAGGCAGCCCTATACCGCCCGACGTAAAAGATGTGCTACGGTAGCCGCGCTCTTCAAGTAAGGAGTCAGGACGAGAATTTTTCCGAGGACTAAGGAAAGGCACAATATGAGGCAACAACGACGAAATACGATCATTGGGTTTCTCATTGGGCTCGGTGTCGCGAGTGTGATCTCCATTGGCGGTAGCGGATTGCAGAAGGTCGCGGCGCTGAGTAGCGATCCCTACGCGGGCCTGGAGGCGTTCACCAGCGTGCTCGCGGTCGTCCAGCGCAACTATGTGGAAGAGGTCGCGACGCAAAAACTCGTGGACGGCGCGATCAATGGCATGTTGAACGCGCTCGATCCGCACAGCTCCTACCTCACACCGGAGTCGTACAAGGAACTCCAGGTCGACACCGAAGGCAGCTTTGGCGGGCTGGGCATTGAGATCACTCTTCGTGAGGGGCTGCTCACCGTTGTCGCGCCGATCGAGGATACGCCCGCGTATCGAGCGGGCGTGAAGGCGGGCGATCAGATCATCAAGATTCAGAGTGAGCTAACCAAGGACATGGGGCTCGTCGACGCCGTGAAGAAAATGCGCGGCCCCAAGGGCAGCAAGATCACCATCTCCGTGCGTCGTGAAGGTGTCCCGCGTTTGCTCGATTTCACGCTGACGCGCGAGGTCATCAAGGTCCAAAGCGTCAAGGCGAAATCCCTGGAAAAGGGCTATGGCTATGTCCGCTTGACGCAGTTTCAAGATCGCTCCGGGGCGGACCTTGAGGCGGCGTTACAGAAAATAGCCCAAGACAATGGGTCGCTCGCGGGCTTGGTGTTGGACCTGCGTAATGATCCAGGTGGCTTGCTCAGCCAAGCGGTGCGCGTGTCGGACCTCTTCTTGGAGTCCGGGCTCGTCGTCTACACCGAAGGCCGGTTGGATAATCAGAAGCAAAAGTATTTCGCGCATCCAGGCGGACAGACGGAGATTCCGCTGGTGGTGTTGGTGAACGGTGGGAGCGCGAGCGCCTCCGAGATCGTGGCGGGCGCGCTGCAAGATCACGGACGGGCGGTGATTGTGGGCACGAAGACGTTTGGCAAAGGGTCGGTGCAGACGATTCTGCCGATGGAGAATGGGGCGGCGCTCCGGTTGACGACGGCGATGTACTTCACGCCCAGTGGACGGTCCATTCAAGTGACGGGGATCACGCCGGACATTCTGGTGGAGAATCTGACCGCGGAGCAAATCGCCGCGCGCGAGCAACGCGAGATTCGTGAAGAGAATCTTCGTGGTCATTTCGACCGGCCAGAGGCTGGCGCTGCTGAGCAGAAGACGCCGGAGAAAACGGACAAGAAAGAGTCGGAGGTGGTACCCGCTGCTCCGGCACCCGAACCGCAGGGCGGTGCGGTACCTGAAGGGACGGGCGAGAAAGTGGCTGCTACTCCTGAAGAGAAGAAGGAAGAGATTAAAGAAGGCGAGTTGGGCAAAGACCCACAACTCGACCGTGCGCTTGAGGTGCTCAAATCCTGGGAGACCTACAAGAAGAAGACGCATGTGGCGACCGTGGTGAAATAACCGTCAAGAAGCACAGCGTCGTCATTCCCGCATGGGCGGGAATCCAGGACTCCCGCAATCCACGGGACCCCGCGCCTGGATTCCCGCTTCATCCCGCTCATGTCATTGCGCCATCTGCCGCCGATTTCCTCCAGCGTTAGAGTCGGGTCTTTCTTGGCGCGAAGCTTCAGGCACGACAAATTGGAAATCGCCCGAGACATGACCGCTCGCGAGGAACGGTTCGTAACTCGGACGTTGCGCGTCTCCAGCTTTGGCCATGCGGCGCGTAATCTCCTGAACGAGTTCTTCCCCGCTCGTGTTCTGTCTCATCTCTTGCAGTGTCGCCGCGAATGCCAAACTGAAGGGTGACCCTTTGGGCGAGTCGATGGGGTGATCCTTGGTATAGGAGCTGAGGAGGAACCGTGTTCTTGGTTCCTTTGTTTCACTGTCATATCGCTGCAATGTGGAGGCGAGTAATCGGGCAAAACTCGCGTCCACGACGAGCAATGCCTGTGTAACGGGGATGTCACGGAAGAAGGTGGCGATCTCCGCGCCGTCGATTCCGGCTCCCCCAGCAGGAGCGTTGGCCTCTCTTTCCGTTGTCACGAAAATAAACTGCTCACCCACTCTGGTCGGCGGAGAGGTCGTCCCTTGTCCAGATAGAAAAACCAACAATCGATCATCAGGCCGAAGCTGTCGCGTGAGGTCAGCAAATGCTTGGCGCATCTGCTGTTGTGATGCGTTCTCGAAGGTGAAGACTTGGAAGCCTAATGGTGCAAGCGCTTTCCCGACCGCTCGGACATCCGGAATTGGACCGGCCAGTGAGTTGCCCGCACCTGAATCATTATTGCCGACGAGGAAGGCGACCGCGCGGGGAGGTGCGGCGCTGGGTGTGAAGCGGTGCAGTTGGAGACTTTCGCGACTCACGGACGCCACAGTCCTTCCGTCCAGACTCATCGCAACGGCGGTGACGGGACGGTCGTGCGTTAGGCGTGCCACTTCTTGGCCGGTGGTGAGCTCCCACACTCGCGCGGTGTTGTCGTGACTCCCACTGACCGCAGAGTGACTATCAGGGCTCACGGCGACGGTTCTGACCCGCTGGTCATGTGTCATGCGAGCGACTTCTTTTCCGGTGGTGAGTTCCCACACCCGCGCGGTGTTATCGTCGCTCCCACTGACCGCATAGAGATTGTTAGGGCTCGCCGTGACGATATTGACCCATTCGTCGTGGGTCATGCGGGCGATTTCTTGGCCGGTGGCGAGCTCCCATACCCGTGCGGTGTTGTCCCAGCTTCCGCTCATCACATACCGACTATCGGGGCTCACCGCGACGATCTCGACCAACTTGTCGTGGGTCATGCGGGCGATTTCTTTTCCGGTGGTGAGTTCCCATACCCGCGCGGTGTTGTCGCTGCTCCCACTGACCACGTACCGACTATCAGGGCTTACTGCGACCGTGTTCACCATCTTCTCATGCGTCATGCGTGTTAGTTCTTGGCCGGTGGTGAGCTCCCACACTCGCGCGGTGTTGTCGCGGCTCCCGCTCACCACGTAGCGACCATCCGGGCTTATGGCGACAGTCTCGACTAAATTGTCGTGGGTCATGTGGGCGACTTCTTTTCCGGTGGCGAGCTCCCACACTCGTGCGGTGTGGTCGTGGCTTCCACTGACCAGA
>JABFSC010000390.1 GCA_013140885.1 Deltaproteobacteria bacterium
AGCAATGGCCTCTGGGCTACCAGCGGGCAGTGTCTCGGCGCTGGCCTACGCCTTTCGTGTGTTTATCTTGCCGGTGAGTTTGTTCGCGGTGCCGGTGTACACGGTGCTGTTGACCGAACTCTCGACTTCACAACACGAAGGCGAGCAACAACGCTTCAAGGACCAAGCCGCCACCGGGCTCGCGCTGTTATTCGCGGTCGCGCTGCCAGCCACGGCGGTCCTGATCGCCCTCGCGACACCCATCACGCGACTGTTATATGAACGGGGACAATTCACGGCGGAGGACACGACCCTCACCAGCCAAGCGCTGATCGCGTATGGGATTGGCGTGCTGGCGTATGGGACAAGTCAAGTGATGATTCGGCTCTTTAACGCCATCAAGGACACGACGACTCCGGCGTGGGTTGGCATGGGGTCGATCGTGCTGAGCATGGGAGGGAGCTGGGTATTCATGCAGTGGTGGGGCCATTGGGGCATCGCCTTGGTGACCTCGGTGGTGTCCTACGTCAACACGCTCGTGCTATACGGGCTCTTCCGTCGTCGCATGGGTGCGTTGAACGAAGCGTTTCTGCTTCGGCGCTTCGGAGTGCATCTGCTGTTGGCGTGCGTGTTTGGAGTGATCCTGTTGCTCGCTGACCGGTGGCTCGCGAGCGTCCTTGGCGTCATCACCATCAGTGCTCAGGTGTTGCACGTGGGGGGCGTGCTCGCCGTGGGGGGAGCCGCCTATCTCGCGTTGGCGCTGCTTTTTCGCGTGGAAGAAGTGACCACGCTCAAACGGCTGGTCGGCAAACGGTTCAAGCGAGCGTAGGTGGTCGGCGTATTTTTCGATTCCCTCTTCCCGGCTCGGTAATGGCCTGCAGTGAGCGGGTTCCGAAAGTTCCCTCTCCCGGCCGGGAGAGGGCTAGGGTGAGGGGGATCAAGAGAGCTTTCCTTATGTTCCCTGTGGACTATCGCCCTGTTTCCGCTTAGAGTTTTTCCATCCCGAATTGAGCAAAGGAATAGCGCGATGAGAACCCTCGAAACGATCGCTCATGTGACGAATGATGGTAAGGTTTCCGTTCTCGTTCCCTCCGATCTCTCACAAGGTGAGTATCGGGTAGTTTTGGTCATTGACGATCAGCCAGTGAACAAGGAAAAACGCACCCTGCTGGATTTTCCAGTCATGTCGGTTGGTGCGTGGCCCGAAAATCTCTCTTTACGGCGGGAGGATATGTATGACGAATGGGGACGGTAAGCGCGTCTTTCTTGATACCAATCCACGACGCCAACATCGTGGCGACGATGCTGACCTATCACATTCCCGCGTTGCTCACGCACAACCCCACTGATTTCGCTCGCTTTTCATCGCTGATCACCGTCCTGCCATTAGCGACCACGGCCCCATAAGCGGAACCGCATTCCCAGCGACCGCGACCGCGCGGGCTTCGGATTCGCGCCGTGGACAGGAATAAATTTTCGCTCTATCTTCTCCTTTTCTCAAAGGAGGGACGGGCGATGGTGAGTACAGGGGCCGACAACATGTACTTGGCGCATGTGCGCCAGGATGGCGACGAATTCATCCCACATGAGCTGGGTGCGCATTTGCGCGGGGTGGCGCACCGCGCGGAGCAATGCGCGACAGCCTTCGGAGGTGAGGATTGGGCGCGGGTCGCGGGACTCTGGCATGATCTGGGAAAGTACAGCGCGGAATTCCAACGACGGATCAAGTCGTTGTCTGGCTACGATCCCGATGCGCATCTTGAAGGCCCAGTGGGGCGAGTCGATCACTCCACCGCTGGGGCGCAGCATGCGGTGCGGCAGTTCGGCGTGCATGGCCGCATTCTGGCGTACTTGATCGCTGGGCACCACGCGGGACTCCCGGATTGGCACGCGAGTGAAACCGCCGGCGCGGCACTGGCGGTCCGCTTGGATGACAAAAGCCACTTGGCACGCGCCCTCAGTCAAACTATTCCGCCTGACATTCTCAGCCAAACCAAACCGACGAGTCCGCTACGCGGCAAGGCCGAAGGCTTCGCCCTATGGGTGCGAATGCTGTTTTCCTGCCTGGTGGACGCGGATTTTCTCGATACCGAAGAGTTCATGGACGAGGGCAAGTCCGCCCAGCGCGTGGGGACGCCCGCGATCCCGGAGTTGTTGTCGCGCTTCAATACCTATATGGCGGCGCAATTCGCGCAGGCACCGTTGACGAACGTCAATCGTGTGCGTGCCGAGGTGCTGCGGCAGTGTCGAGAGCAGGCACGGGAAACGCCAGGCATGTTTTCGTTGACGGTGCCAACTGGGGGCGGCAAAACGCTGTCGAGCCTGGCCTTTGCCTTGGAACATGCGATTCATCACGGTAAGCAGCGCGTGATCTACGCCATTCCTTACACCAGCATCATCGAGCAGACCGCGAACATCTTTCGCGCCATCGTGCCTGACGCCGTGATCGAACATCACAGCAATCTCGACCCGGATAAGGAAACCGTGAAGAGCCGGTTGGCGGCGGAGAATTGGGACGCCCCGTTGATTGTGACCACTAACGTCCAGTTCTTCGAGTCCTTGTTCGCGGCCCGAACCAGCCGCTGTCGGAAGCTGCACAACATCGTCAACAGCGTCGTGGTCCTGGACGAGGCGCAACTGTTACCGCCCGAATTCTTGCAGCCCATTCTTGATGTGATGAACTTGCTGGTCCGCCACTATGGCGTCACCTTCGTGTTATCGACCGCGACCCAACCGGCGCTCGGCACGCTCCAGACTTTTCAACGCACGATCCGGGGTCTCGCGAACATGCGGGAAATCATGAACGACCCGGACGTGCTGTATCGTGACTTGGAGCGCGTGACCGTCACCATGCCGCGCGATTTTCAGCAGCGGCAAGACTGGGACGACATCGCGCGAGAAGTCCAGCAACATCCTTCGGTGTTAGTGGTCGTCAACTCGCGAGCCGACGCGGGTGCGCTCCACCGTCGCATGCCCACCGACACGATTCACTTGTCGGCCCTGATGTGCGGGGAACATCGTTCCCAGGTGATCGCTGACATCAAGCAGCGATTGCTGGCGGGTGACGCCGTGCGAGTCGTGAGCACCCAGTTGGTGGAAGCAGGCGTGGATGTGGATTTTCCGGTTGTCTATCGCGCGCTCGCGGGGCTGGATTCCATCGCTCAAGCGGCGGGTCGCTGTAACCGTGAAGGCAAACTGGCACGCGGTCAGGTGATTGTCTTTGTCCCACCGAAGCCCGCGCCACGTGGCCCCTTACGACGCGCGGCGGACACCACGATCTCCT
This sequence comes from Deltaproteobacteria bacterium, assembly GCA_013140885.1. Taxonomy (GTDB): domain Bacteria; phylum Desulfobacterota; class Binatia; order Bin18; family Bin18; genus JABFSC01. Next base: position 3,263 of record JABFSC010000390.1, read on the forward strand.
TGTTGATCGGAGAGCACGACGATCCCCTGACCCGCGACTTGTTTCAGCGCTACTTCGAGCATTTCTACGTGCGTGCCCCGTCGCTCGATACACACGACATCACCGCGTTGCTCACGCCAGAGGGACCGAACGACGATCCACTCAAGGCCCAGTTTCGCACCGCCGCGCAACGCTTCCAGTTGATCGACGAGTCCGGCTATCGCAGCGTGCTCGTGCGCTACGGCGATAGTTCCGCGTTGATTGGCCGATTACACAAAGAGGGGCCAGAACGCTGGCTGATGCGCAAGTTGCAACGCTACACCGTCTCGCTTCCCCACTATCAGTTTCAGTCACTGGAGAAGCGTGGCGATATCAAAGAGGTCTATCCGGGCATGTACGCGCAGACCGCGGAGGCGCTGTACCATCCCGCGCTGGGAGTGGTGGTGGATGAGACGCTGCCCGATCCAAACGATTTGATCGCATAGGGAGGAGGAATGAAAACATATTGTCTTGAAGTCAGCGGAGACTTCGCCTGCTTCACGAGACCAGAGATGAAGGTCGAACGTGTGAGCTATGACGTGATGACGCCCTCGGCTGCACGCGCGGTGTTCGAAGCCATTCTCTGGAAGCCAGCGCTGCGTTGGCACGTCAGTACAATCGCAGTGCTTCACCCCATCAAGTGGATCAACTTGCGACGCAACGAGGTTGGTGCCGTGGCCTCAACGCGCAATGTGGAAACCGCCATGAAATCCGGGACCGGACAGTTAGGCGTGTATGTTGAAGAGGAGCGCCAACAACGCGCGGGCTTGTTTCTGCGCGATGTGAAATACCGTATCCAGGCGTCGTTTGAGTTGCGTGATCCCAGCTCGCATAAGCCGAACTTTCCTCATCTCAGCAAACGCGCGCTGGACCCTGACGAGCGCGACGGACCATCCGACCTGGAGCCCACGGTGAAATTCATGAGCATGTTCGAGCGTCGCGCCACCAAGGGCCAATGCGTGAATCAACCGTATCTGGGGTGTCGTGAATTCGCGGCGGATTTTCACTTGGTGGACCCGGACGCGACGCCCTCGTCACCGATCCCTGAGACGCGGGACTTGGGCTACATGCTCTATGATTTGGACTATCGTGATCCCACCAAGCCACAGCCGCGCTTTTTTCGCGCACGGCTCGTGAACGGCGTGGTGACGGTCCCAGCTTGGGACAGCGAGGAGGTGCGAGGATGATCTTGCAAGCACTGTACGATTACTACCACCGCAAGAGCGCTGACCCGGAGGCGGGCATGGCTCCACCGGGATTTGAATGGAAAGAGATTCCCTTTGTCATTGAAATTGACGCGCAAGGAAACCCGGTGCAGATCGAGGATACCCGTGAAGGAGAAGGCAGGAAGAAGCGAGCACGCGCGTTTCTCGTGCCACAAGGGAGCAAGAAAACTTCCGGCGTGGTAGCCAACTTGTTGTGGGATAACGCTGAATACGTGCTGGGTGTTGATACGAAAGGGAAAGCGGCACGGGTCGCGGAACAGCGCGAGGCGTTTCTCGCCAAACTCGAAACACTCCCGACCACAACGCAGGCGGATGTGGGAGTCCAAGCGGTTCTGCATTTTTTGCGGCGCCCCGGTCCGCCCACGCTGTCACAGTATCCGGTCTGGAACGAAGTGATTGAGACGAATCCCAATCTGACCTTCCGTTTACGCGGTGACATCGACTTGGTGTGTCAGCGCGCCGCCACGGTGGACGCCATCAGGAGCGTGCAAGGTTCCGAGCCGATGAGTGGATTGTGTTCAGTGACGGGGGAACCCGACGAGATTGAACGGTTGCACACCGCCATCAAAGGCGTGTGGGGCGCGCAAACCTCGGGTGCCAACATTGTCTCGTTTAACCTGGAGGCGTTTAATTCTCACGGCAAAACGCAGGGAGCGAATGCCCCAGTCGGCAAACGTGCCGCGTTTGGCTACACGACGGCACTGAATTACCTTCTACGCAAGGATTCCCCACAACGTCTGCAAGTGGGAGATGCCAGCACCGTCTTCTGGGCGGACACGCCGGTGGAATGGGAGACCGGCGTTGTCGATATATTCGGCGATCCCCCCAAGGACGATCCTGACCGGAACGTGCGAGCGGTCAGCAGTCTCTACAAAGCCATCGACCACGGTTTGTTGGAGAGCGATGACGGCCAAGCGAAATTCTTCGTCTTGGGGCTCGCCCCCAACGCCGCGCGCATCGCCATTCGTTTCTGGCAGCACGGCACGGTGGCGGAGATGGCGGTTCGCATCCGTCAACATTTCGACGACCTCGCCATTGCGCACGCACCGCACGACCCGCCGTATCTGTCGTTGTTCCGCCTCCTGGTGTCCGTGGCGACACAAGGAAAAGCCGACAACATTCCCCCGCATCTTGGCGGCGAGTTGATGCGGGCTATTCTCGCGGATTTGCCATACCCGCATACCCTGCTGGCGGCCGCCGTGCGGCGCGTGCG
>JABFSC010000704.1 GCA_013140885.1 Deltaproteobacteria bacterium
AGCACTGACGAAACCCTCAAGCGCAGAGTCATATGGGTTCTTCCAGAGGTCGTCATTCAAATCTCGGATCAGGTGAACCAGGCATTTTTGCTGCCGACAACTACATGCGTCATACCCGCTGTAGAAATCTGAGATCAGCACGCCACTGTACGCTTTGAGGATATCCTGCACGAAAGCGGCTTCCCGTGTCTCTGTGAGTCGAAACACTACATGGATACCGTCCGTAAACACCCACACATAGTGGTCGGCTCCTTGAACACTGATTTTTGTCTCATCAACATGAATGAAAGGGCTTGCGAGAATCCTCTTCAACAGCGTCTTTTCGGTCAGTGCATAATACTCCGCCAAATCGGTCATGAAGTTCACGATGCTGCCTTCGCTAATGTGTTCGCAGAATATATCTTCGATAACCTGGGATATGACACGGTACGGAAGCCGAAGCGTAATCCGTTGGTACACCGTCCAGGCTCGGAAACAATGTCCAAACAAGCGGCCTGTGAACTGTCTGATCCCCGGCGGTAAGTAATTACGGCGGCAGCGAGGACAATAAGCACTGGCCCCGACATATTTCGTAATTGTTTTTCTGCATCCGTTCTTGGTAAATGACAGGTCAATGACGATATGCTCGGCCAATTTATCAGATGGGTCTAAGAGCTGGCCGGTGTGTCGGGGACACTTGATCGGACGTCTGACGCGAATGATCTTACCAGCTTTTGTAGGAACAATCCGTTGAAACATCTGGTGCCCTTTAATAGCACCAGGCCGTCTTCGACTGTTCTCTTCTTCGGCTTTCTCTTGGCGTACCCCAATACGGTTCTTCTTGTACTCGGCGTGTGCAGACCTCAGTATCCCCTCCAATGCGTCGTGAAGGTGCTGGCCAGATGTTGTGGTGTTTTTCTTCGGGGTATCGGCAAAGTCCACATCAGACCGAGTAGCGGCTACCTGACCAATGTTGCGGAGTTCAGTCACCAAGAGTCGTAGCGCTTGGCAATCTTCCAAGTTGTAGGCCAGAATATGCTCCTTGAGAGCATCATCCTGAGAGGCTTCCCATTGTAACCGCCATACCACACTTTGCAGACCAGAGGCGTCTGAAAAACTCCACGTCGCACCGACAAACCTTCCCAAGTCTTTCAAGGTATTTGACCGTGTCGGGAAATACACCTTTCCGAAAATGAAGGAATTGACATTGACCAAGCGCTTTTTCATTGAGCCGAAATCGAGGCCATGTTTCTTGGCAATATGTTCAAGAGCCTTTGGCTCGTAACTACCATAGTGATAGATGGGAGCGTCAGGATATTCTTCGACAATGCGCAAGAGTGACGTGAAGATATTTCGCTCGTCTTCAGGTGAATCTGCCCATAAGGAATGGCATTCGATCTTCTCTTGAGACGAGACGATGAGGCCTATGAGATAGTGAGTTCCATGATCAGGTACACCTTCGAGATCAAGAAAAAGCTCTACCGGATGAATGGGAATCACTGGTGGTTGGTGAAGATATACCTTTGCGGTACGCAGTGCCAAAGCTTGCAGTTCTAAGTTGAAACCCGATGGGACATGAGCGCGTTTTTTTCTTTGTCTCCTCGGTTTGAACAGATACGACAATTGATTGACGGTAAAAATACCTTTCTTGTGATACTTGTGCATGACCTTGGGAGTCATGCGATCCAACAGGCTCAGATTGTCTTCTTTTTCAGCTTGGTCGAGACAAGCTTTCTTGAACGGACAGATCGGACAATGGTCGTTGAGAATGACGAGAGGAGGCTGGACAGGAGGAGTAACTCTCCAAGCTTTGAGGGTGTCAATAATCGGCTCAAGTTTAGGGATTAGCTTCGTCAACTGAATACGAGACGCGTCGCCTGCTACGTTGACAATAACCCCAGCCTCAACACGGGAATGGCTAGCTTCGGCGAGAACATACCCAATAAACGCTAGTCGTATTTTGCACTCCTGGGAAATGGTATAGGTGCCGACCACCAGGTGTGGTTCGTAGTGCTCTCGTGACCCCGACGACTCATGCTGCCTTCGTACAAGAGCATCAATTTTAGCTTCCAAACCGTCGGTCTTCAGGGTTGCGTGAGCAATAACATCGCCATGACCAAGCACCCCCTGGCCTTCACTTTGGTGCACCTTAAAGCCCGCTGCTCGGAGCCCACCAAGAAAATTGTTCAGGCTTTTGGAAGCGTGAGCGTCAAGAAGCTTAACGTATTCATGCGGAGGATCGCCAGCATCTCCCCGTAACAGAAGAAAAGCCTTACGTGGGCAAAGCGAATACGCAGCAACAAGTTCAGGAGTGAGGGAGGTATCTGACTTCATCACGATTTCCAGTTACTAAGTCGGACGATACATCACTAAAAGTGTTATTACCCCTAATTCTCCTTCATCCCTTTGTAGTTCTCTCAGCAGAACGACTATCCTGTAGATGAACACAAGGGTCTACCTATAAATATCTTTGTCCCGTTATACTAGGACTTACGGTGCAATTGCCGCCTGATTTTGTCCGAAGCATTGATTAGAAACTATGCTAGAAATCAAATATCGAATCGATGAAAGAAGATGCGTGGAGTTGTCCATTTAATCCTGCTTTTCCGATCAGCGCGTGAGGCCAGCAAAAACAGAGTGTGACCTGCAGAGATAAGTGGCGGGGTTATCTGCAGAGATAAGTGGCGGGAACGAGGAGGGCGCAATCATTAAAGTGAGGGAGGTTTGTTGTGGAAGTGGCACGGGCCAGTCTGATTACGGCGTTGCCTCCTGGGCCAGAGCCCGCCAGAGCGTATGACGGCTGACCTCAAGCTCCTGAGCGACTTGGATCTTGGTGTAGTCGCCCGAGCGCAACAGGGCGCGCGCCTTTTTCAGGTCATCCGTGGTAAGGGCTTTGGGTCTGCCCCCGACGCGGCCACGCCGCCGTGCCGCCTGCAACCCCGCATTGACACGCTGGCGGAGGAGATCGCGCTCAAATTCTGCCAGCGCCGCGAACAGATGGAATGTCAGCTTGCCGGTGGGCGTCGTGGTATTGATGTTCTCGGTGAGGGAATGCAGTTCAACGCCTCGCTCGTTGAGCAGCATCGTGGTGTCGATGAGCTGACGGAGCGAACGCGCTAGGCGGTCCAGCTTCCAGACAATGACAACATCCCCCTGCCGCGCGTTATCCAGCAGCCGCATCAATTCCGGTCGATCCGCTGTGGCCCCGGAGGCTTTCTCCTGATAGATGCGGCGGCACTTGGCGCGTTTGAGCGCATCGAGTTGGAGATGGGTTTCCTGCGCATCCGTCGAAACGCGGGCGTAGCCAATTCGCATAGGTGCAAAAACCAGTAAGCTGTGGGTATTCTGCACCCTAGCTTTTGCACCCTAGTTGTGCAACTGCTTCTTGACGGTTGGGGACAAGAACAAAGGGTCTGGCCGCTGTGGTGCACAAACCAGGGTTAGTGCACCGTTCGCTTGTTTGGCCTGACCGGGCAGGCGTGGCCGTTTTCTGGGAGGACTGCTTGCGAACATCTCGGCTTTCACCTGCGGCACGCCCAAGCACGAACGCGGACCGGGCGCGAGCCCGCAAGCCCACATCGGGAGGCGTGGCGCTCACCGAAGAGCAGCGCCAGGTGGCCATGGAGCGCTTGGCCGTTCTCCAGCCGCATCTTGCAGAGGGCGTGCCCCTGGCGCGCGCGGCCCGCCAAGCCGGGGTGGCGATCCGCACGGCCGAGCGGTGGTTGGCGCGCTATCGCCAGAGTGACCTCGCGGGGCTGGCGCGGCCTGTCCGTCGGGACGCCGCGACCCATCGCCTCCCTGCCGATCTGGTCGCGCTCATTGAAGGCATGGGGCTCCAGAAGCCCCGCTCCTCAGCCGCTACCATTCAGCGCCGCCTCCGCCCTGTCGCGACGGCGCACGGCTGGGGCGTGCCGTCCTACCGCACCGTCTGTGCGATCCTCGCCGCTCTTGATCCCGCCATGGTGACGCTGGCGCATGAGGGTGCTGCCACCTTCCGCGATCGCTACGAGCTGATCCATCGGCACCGCGCCACTGCCCCCAATGCACTCTGGCAGGCCGATCACACGCTGCTCGACCTGCTCATCCTCGATGAGGCAGGCCAGCCTAGCCGTCCGTGGCTCACGACCGTGGTGGATGACTATTCTCGGGCCGTCGCTGGCACTATGGTGTTCCTGGGCGCGCCGTCCACCCTCAATACCAGCCTCGCGCTGCGCCAGGCGATGTGGCGTAAGGCCGATCCGTCCTGGCCCGTGTGCGGGATCCCCGACGTGCTCTATGTCGATCACGGCAGCGACTTCACCAGCCACCATCTCGATCAGGTCGCGGCCAGCTTACATTTTCGTCTCGTCTATTCCACCATCGGGCGCCCGCAAGGACGGGGCAAGATCGAGCGCCTGTTCGGCACGCTCAACTCCGCTGATGCTACCGGATTTTGTGGTCACTCCCGGAGGCCCCCCAGAGAGGAAGCGATCAGAAAGTTGTGGAGCCAATTGGGGTGGTAGTGAAATCCATTGAGATCGGCAAAAGGGGAGGAGCGGGTGGGCTGGTCGTGGCGCAACCGGGCGCCGTAGGGATGAAAGTTCCACTGCATCGCCCAGGCCCGCACGGCGAGGCGGGCACTGGCTTGGGAGCCGTGACAGTAGCGCATGGTATAGAGCGCGCGATCCAGATGGTTGTGGACGCGATCCACGGCATTGGTCGTGCGGGCCGCCTGCGGACAGGCATAGGCGGAGGTAAAGGCGTCCCGCTGCCGGGCGATCTTGGCCACGGTCTGGGCCAGGGAGCCCTCCAGGGAGGTGCGGGCCCATGCGGCCAGCCGTCGCAAGCGGTGGGCGAACTGCGCTTTGGTCCCGGCGTGATAGACCTGCCAAGCCCGCTCCAGCACGTGGTGGCGCAGGGTGCCCCGGCAGCGCTCCCGAAGCTTGAGGATGGCGTGCAAGAAGCACAACACCAACAGAATCCGAGGAAAGAGCTGGCGCCAGGCCTCGCGGGTCGCCGCCAAGCCATCGGTGCAGACCGAGCGCGGCGCGTAGGCGGGCTGGACGGTCGTGGCCTCGGTCTTGAACTCCCCGTAGGCGGCCTGCAAGGCGGGACCCGTCACCTGGGTCGCCACACTGATGCCCAACACGCAACCGCCCCCCACCGTAGTCGGGACCACCACTTCCTTCCCCGCCAGCCAGGTGACCTTCTCATCGGCGACCAAGTCCCGGGGCATCCGCGCGGCATATTTGACCGTGGTCCCCACCAGGTTGGGGCGGCCCAAACTCAGCCACGCCCGATACCAGTACATGGCATCCCGCCCAAACACATGGGCCAAGGCCGCAAAGGGCACGCCCCACTGCCGCAAATAAAGCGCTTTTTCCACGTCCGCCGTCCGGGCTACCCCGTAGGGCATCAGAAAAGAGGGCCGCAAGGTATACACTTCCGCCGTGCGGGTGAGTTTGATCCGCCGCAGGGTCACGTCTTGTTTGCGCACGCGGTAGCCATCATGAAAGCGATACCCGTGGGGCCAGTCCTGGGGAAAGAGTTCGGGATGCTGCCGGCTGACCTGGGTCAGGTAGGTGCGGTAGAGGGTTACATCCTCCAGACACTGCTGATACTGGGCTTCACTGGCAAAGGGAATGCAGATAGTCTTGCGCCCACGGGATGGGTGTGGCTTCTTCTGGCTCTCTGTGTTGTTCATCACTCGAAGGGGTGCCAGATTTTGTCACTGCCATCCCTCCCCCC
>JABFSC010000175.1 GCA_013140885.1 Deltaproteobacteria bacterium
TGGGACATCAAGGAATATCCCACGACGTTCCTTCTCGAATGTTCGCAGCCCCAGCCGTTCACTCATGCCGTATTCGGTGACCATGCTGCGCGCGATGTCCGTGGCTTTTTGCAAGTCATCCTGCGCGCCGGTGGAGACATCGTGGAACATGATCTCCTCGGCGACGCGCCCACCGAGCAACACGCACAACCGGTTCTCCAGCTCCGTGCGGGTCATCAGATAGCGGTCTTCCGTGGGAAGCTGCTGCGTGTAGCCGAGCGCGGCGATCCCGCGCGGGATAATCGAGACTTTCCGCACCGGGTCCATGTTGGGCAGCGATGCCGCGGTGAGTGCGTGGCCGATTTCATGGTGCGCGATAATCGCTTTCTCACGTGGATTGATGACGCGATTCTTTTTCTCCAACCCGGCGACCACCCGATCCACCGCCTCCTCGAAGTCCGCCATCTTGACCTCGTCCCGCTCCTTACGAGCCGCGAGCAAGGCTGCTTCGTTGACGATGTTGGCCAAGTCCGCGCCCACGAACCCCGGCGTGCGCTGGGCGATTTCGCTGAGGCTCACTTCGGCGGCGAGCTTCACCTGTTTGGCATGCACCCGGAGGATGGCCTCACGCCCCCGCACATCGGGGCGATCTAACACCACATGACGATCAAAGCGTCCCGCCCTTAATAGCGCGGGATCGAGAATTTCCGGGCGATTGGTCGCGGACATGATAATGACACCGGTGCTAGGATCGAACCCATCCATTTCGACGAGGAGTTGGTTCAGCGTCTGTTCCCGCTCCTCATGCCCAGGGTTCAGATTAACCCCCCGCGCCTTGCCGAGCGCGTCGAGTTCATCAATGAAGACGATACACGGGGCACGTTTGAGCGCTTGCTCAAATAAATCTCGCACCCGCGCGGCGCCGACCCCAACGAACATCTCGACAAACTCGGACCCGGACAGACTAAAGAACGGGACACTCGCCTCCCCAGCTACCGCCTTGGCTAAGAGGGTCTTGCCTGTCCCAGGGGCACCAACCAGGAGTACGCCTTTGGGAATTCTGCCGCCCAGGCGACGGAATTTTTCCGGCGTGCGTAAAAACTCAATCACTTCTTTCAACTCTTCCTTGGCTTCGTCGAGCCCGGCGACATCATCAAACCGCACGGTGATTTCATGCTCGACATAGATGCGCGCTCGGCTTTTGCCCACCGCCATGAGTCCACCACCCATCCCACCAGCCCGTCCCATGTACGCATTCCACACGATGAGAAAGATCGCCACCGGCAACAACCAGGACAACAGATGAGGCAGCCACCGCGTGTTGTCTTGTCCGGAAAAAGCAATGCCCCCTTTCTCTAGTTCCGTGACGAGGGTGGGATCGTCCACTCGATAGGTGGTGAAGCGCTGTAAAGCGGGTGACCCAGAGGGAGTGGCGGGGCGAGTGTCGGCGGGCGGAGGAGAGGAGTTTGCTACTACCGTCCCTTGAATGGTGTCCGCGCCGATTGTGAGATCAGCGACCTGTTTCTTGAGGACCAGTTGTTTGAACTCACTATAGGGAATTTCTCGGGTCAATGCCGGGAGGAAGAACAGTTGAAGCAGAACAACAGACAACAGGATGGTCGCTAGTACCACGGCGGGCAGGCTCTGGCTGACGGGCGGCTTTTTCTCTGGTTGTGAGGATGGGGTGGGCACCGTGTGGCTCCTTGTTCTTTCCGATGTAGGCGAAGGACAACAAGAAGCATGCCATCAGGAAGACCAGTCGCGTGGTCTCTGGCACTCACCTTGCTCCTCACCTGACACGCGGACCGCAAGGACACGGGTATGGATGAATATGCTGAGAAGGCGCGAAGCCCACCGGGATGACGATATGGGTCTCCTCTGGGAAGACTAGAGGAGCGAGACGTTGATCTCGACCTCACAGTTCTCTCACCGCGCTCAATGAAATGAAGAAAGGAAAGGAGCATGATTTATGATTGCCTGGAGTACACGAGGGGTTGTGATCCTCGCGCTGATGGGTGGGTGTGTCCTGTGGGGGATGCGTGCGCCGGCCAGTGCGCAGACCTCGCCTGAACAAGAGGTGATGGCGGCGGGCAAGCCCGTCTTCGAGCAGTACTGCGCCACGTGTCACGGAGGCGATGCGAAAGGTGGGGGCGTCGCGAGTAATATGCTGACCGTGAAACCAGCGGACTTGACGATGATCAGCAAGAACAACAACGGCACGTTCCCCTTCTGGCGGATGTACGGCGTGGTGGATGGCCGCGAGCAGATCAAAGGCCACGGCACGCGGGATATGCCCATCTGGGGAGCGGAGTTTCGCACCCAAGCGGCGTCGAACATCACCGCGCAATCCCAGGTGCGGGGGCGGATTCTGGAGTTGGTGTATTACCTCCAGTCGATTCAGGCCAAGTAGCGGAGGATTGCTCTCACGCAGAGCCGCGGAGACGCGGAAGAAAACAGAGGAAGTCTTTGGTCTGCTCCGCAGCTCCGCGTGAGATTTTTTCCCCACGCCCCAACGCCTACCAGTATTTCGCGAGCAACATCCACAGCCCAATCATAATGAAGCCAATCGCGGCCAGGGTCTCCAAGAGGGCAGGGGAGACGAGGCGTGTGAGCTGCGCACCAAACGCAACGGCGAGCAAGCTACTCACCGTCAGGGCGGAGGCCGCAGCGATAAACACCCCGACGCGACTCAACTTCGGGTCGGTGGCGAACAGCAGGGTGGCGAGTTGGGTTTTATCGCCGAGTTCGGCAAGCAAGACAGTCAAAAAAATAGGTACCAGACTCCGCACGGGCACTCCTTGATCAGTTACATGTCCACGACCAGCTTCAGCATATCGGTCTCGGTGATAATACCGACCAGCTTGGGCCCTTCAAGGACCGGCAAGCAGCCGATCTTCTTCTCCATCATGAGGCGGGCGGCGTCTTGGACCGAAGCATGTGGGGCAATCGTCAGCACCGGCTCAGTCATCACTTCCTTGACCGCGATCCCTTCGAGAAAGGCGCGCTGGGCTTTTTCGCCGTACTTCATCACGGAGCCCAGGGACGCTTTGTAGAGGTCGCGCTGGCTCACGACGCCGACCAGTTTCCCGTCTTCCACCACCGGGAAATGGCGTACGCGTCCAAGCGCCATCACATCCCGGGCAATCTGAAGCGAGTCGTTGCGTCCCAGGGTGGTGACTTCCGTGGCCATGATGTCACGCACTGTCTTTGTCATAGGTTTCTCCTTTCGCGAGGACTTCTTCAGCAGAATGTATGCCGCTCAAAAGAGGGGAGCAGCAGCATCCAGCTCCACTTTTTTTCGCAAGAATAAGAAATGCGCGCGCCGAATTTCCCATGTTTGCGACAAGTCGCCGTGGGCATGGCCACTGAGCGACTGGCATGCTTCTCGCTCTTCTGGCGAGAAGAGGAAACAGAACACCATGCTTCGTATCCGCTTTCATGGGCGCGGCGGTCAGGGAATGAAAACCGCGAGTCGGATGTTGGGGTCGGCGGCCTTTCACGCTGGGCGAGTAGTCCAAGACTCTCCTGTCTATGGCGCCGAACGCCGAGGCGCACCGATGAGTGCGATGACGCGCATCGCCCGTGAGCCGATTCGTGAACGGGGTATGATCACCCGCCCGGACCTGGTGGTCATTGCCGACGATACGCTGCTCACGGACCCCACCGCGTTGCCACTTGGTGGCTGCGATGCGTCGAGCACGGTAGTGCTCAATTCGACCAAGAGCGAAGGCGAACTACGACAGAGCGGAGTGCCGCTTGTCGGTCGTGTGCTCATTGCGGACTTCACGACGATGGCGTTCGCGGCCACGCAGTCACCAGCAATTCCCGGTCTGCAATAAAATGCAGTGAATTCAAGATGTTAGAAAAATCATTCTTGCGCTTGTAAATCCAGTCTTTTTAGATACTTAGGGCGCCATTTGTCGATTTTTCTGACTTCAACGGGCTAAAATCACTGTAAGTAGCTGATTCTACTGAGATTTTAAGCGCAAAAACTCAAAATAAAAAGACTTGTATTTTCAACTACATAGAGGGCAACCGGGAATTGCTGCGCAGTCACTCGCCAGTTTGAGCGTGGCGTTGGGAGTGGCTGCGGGGTGTTTGTGTGACTTGACTCTCGATCAAGCTCTGGCGGGCGTGGAGGCGGAGCTGGCCCCGACACTTCCCGCGGAGCAACGGGCGAAAAATGTGGCCTTGGCAACAACCGCGTATGAGTATCTCACGCAGAGACGCCGAGGCGCGGAGAGGGCAGAAGCTTCCATTTTTCTCGGCGTCTCCGCGGCTCCGCGTGAGATTCCGCGCGCGGCGCTGCTCGTGGATGTCGGGTTTGATCCCCCGCGCCTGGCCGCACCGAGCATTTACGCGCTGGCCAACAGTCCGCAACGTCACACCGGCAATTGGCGGCAGTTCCGGCCGGTTCTGCACCAGGAGTTATGCACCCAGTGCTGGATCTGTTTTGTCCGGTGTCCTGAAGGGGCTATCTCGTTGGATGCCAACGAGTACCCCGTGGTGGATTACGATGAGTGCAAGGGCTGTTTACTGTGTGTGCATGACTGTCCGACGCAGGCGTTCACCACGGAGAAGGAGAGCCGATGAGCCAAGGGACATTGCTGACTGGAAACGCCGCCGCGGCGTGGGGAGCGCGCTTGGCCGATGTCGATTACATTCCCGCGTTTCCGATCACCCCGCAGACCGAGATTATCGAACTCCTGGCGCAATGGACGAGTGCGCACGAGATGCCCGCCCGCTTTGTGACGATGGATTCCGAACACTCGATGCTGACCGCCGCCGGGGCCGCCGCCGCCGCTGGGGCGCGGGTGTTTACCGCCACGTCAAGCCAAGGGTTGCTGTATGGCTTCGAGGTGCTCTACACCATCGCCGGGTGGCGCGTGCCGCTGGTGCTGGTCAATGTCTCGCGCGCGCTTGCCTCCCCGATCACGCTCGAAGCGGACCATAACGATATCCTCTCCGCCCGTGACAGTGGTTTTCTCCAAATTCATACCGAGACCTGTCAGGAAGTGTTGGACTCGATTCTCATGGCCTATCGTTTGGCCGAGGATGCGCGGGTGATGTTGCCGGTCTTGGTCAATCTCGATGGCTTCACGCTGTCGTTTACCCGTGAGCCGGTCGAGCTGCCTGCCGCCGCCGCCGTGGCCGAGTTTTTACCGCCGTATCATCCGCACCATGCGTTTATCCGTGGGGACAAACCCATGGCTCAAGGCACGGCGGTCTTGGGCGGCGCGCCGTACAGTTACTTTCGCTATCAGCAGCATCGAGCGCACGAGAATGCGCTTGCTGTTCATGAGGAAATCGCCAGTGAGTTCGCCACGCGCTTTGGGCGACACTACGGTCTGGTCGAAGCCTTCCAGCTCGACGATGCGGACTATGTGCTGGTGATGTCCAACGCCTTTGCCACCAAGGGCAAAGCGGCGGTGGAACAATGGCGGGCACGAGGGATCAAAGTAGGACTGTTACGCTTGCGGGTCATACGCCCGTTCCCGGTGGCCGCGGTGGTTGCCGCTCTGCGAGGCCGCAAGGCAGTGGCCGTGATCGACCAGAACCTGGCCCCAGGAGCCGGGGGCATCACGTATGCTGAGATCGCCACGGCGCTGTATCCCGAACCGGACCACCCACCGCTTTTCAATGTGATTGGCGGACTCGGAGTCAAGGACATCTCCGAGGGGGAGTTCGAGGTGGTGCTCGCCGATCTCGAACGGGT
>JABFSC010000105.1 GCA_013140885.1 Deltaproteobacteria bacterium
TCTATGAGCTGGTGCGCAACGGCGCGGACCTCATTGAACTCGGCGTGCCGTTCTCCGACCCGATGGCCGATGGCCCCGTCAACCAACTCGCGTCCGAGCGAGCGCTACGGAGTGGCACCTCGCTCAGTCGCATTCTCGCGCTGGTGCAACAGGTGCGACAATCGGTATCCGTGCCGATTATTCTCTTCACCTATTACAATCCAGTCTTTCGCTATGGCGCGGCCCGCTTCGCGCGTGATGCGCGACAGGCGGGCGTCGATGGTGTGTTGTGCGTCGATCTGCCGCCGGAAGAAGCGGACGAACTCAAAATCGAAACTGACCGCCAGGACCTGGACCTGATCTTCCTATTGGCACCGACCAGTTCATTGGCGCGCGCGCGGAAAGTGCTCACGCGGGCGCGGGGCTTTGTGTACTACGTCTCCGTTACCGGCGTGACCGGCATGCGTGCCGCGTTGCCGGATGATTTAGGGGAGATGGTGCGCCGCATTCGTGGATTATCGCAGGTGCCGGTGGGGGTCGGATTCGGCATCTCGTCGCCCGCGCAAGCGGCCCACGTGGCGGAATTCTCCGACGCGGTGATTGTCGGCAGCGCGCTCTCGCGCATTCTGGAGACGCACGGCACCGAGCGCGATGTGGCCGCGCAAGTTGGTGCGTTCGTGGGCAGCCTCAAGCAGGCGTTACGCGAACGCGCCCTCACCCCGACACCCAAGTCGGAATCATAACCGAAGGAGGAGAACCCATGTCTGCTCCTGACCTCAGACCCGCGCCGGACGAGGCCGAGTCGATTTGGATTAAGTGCACCGCTTGTCAAGAAATCCTCTTTCGCAAGGAAGTGGAGCGCCGCCTGTTCGTCTGCTCCAAATGCGGGGCGCATCTCCGTCTTACCGTGGAGCAGCGGCTGCTGACTCTAGTGGACCGCGGCTCGTTCACCGAACATGACGCGGACCTGCGGTCAACCGATCCGTTGCACTTCGTTGATCGCCGACCGTATGACAAACGACTGACGGACGCCTGGAAGAAAACCGGACGCTACGATGCCGTGCTCTGTGGCGTAGGGCTCATCGCGGGTCGCGCCGTGGCGCTGGGTATTTTCGATTTCTCTTTTCTGGGTGGGAGCATGGGCACGGTCGTGGGCGAGAAGCTCACGCGGATCGTCGAGCATGCCATTCGCGAACGCATGCCGGTGGTCTTCTTCGCGGCATCAGGTGGAGCGCGGATGCAGGAAGGGGTGTTGTCGCTGATGCAAATGGCGAAGGTCAACATGGCCCTGGGCTGTTTGCGCGAGGAAGGGCTGCCCTATCTCTCGGTGATGACCGACCCGACCACTGGAGGCGTGGCCGCCTCACTCGGACTGATAGGCGACCTCAACATCGCCGAGCCGCAAGCGTTGATCGGATTCGCCGGGCCACGAGTCATTGAGCAAACGATACGCGAAAAACTGCCGCCGGGGTTCCAACGGTCGGAGTTCTTGTTGGAACATGGGATGGTGGACATCGTGGTGGAGCGCAAGGACCTGCGGCGGGTGATTGGGCAGGTGCTTGATTTGCTCTGTGATGAACGGACGGTGGAGCGGAGGAAGCCGGTAGCTAGTGGCCAGTAGCCAGTAGGGCGATGGCATTACGTTGAGTGAGTCCGAAGTTCCTTCTTCCGGCTGGGAGAGGGATACGGTAAGGGGGATTAAGTGAATTCTCCTTATTCTTTACGACGCGCAATTCGTCTCTCCTTACGCGATATTTGACCTCGCCATGCTCACCTACCAACAAACCCTCGAATTTCTTTATCATCTCGAAATCGAACGGATGGACCTCAAACTGGAGCGGGTCGCGGAAGCGCTACGGCTCTGTGGCTCGCCGCAACAACGCTTCGCGGCCATTCATGTCGCGGGCACCAATGGCAAAGGCTCGACCGCCACGTTTCTCCATTCCATGTTGCGTACGGCGGGCTACCGGGTTGGTCTCTTCACTTCTCCCCATCTCATCGACTTCTGTGAACGGATCCGTTTGGGGCCGCGTTGGATCACTGAACAAGAAGTGATTGACGGCGTCGCCGAGATACGCGCGGTAGTGAGACCCGCGCGCATTCAACTGACGCCATTTGAGATGATGACCGTGTTGGCGTTCCAAGCCTTCGCGCGAACCAATATGCAAATCGCCGTCGTGGAAGTCGGGCTCGGTGGGCGGCTTGATTCGACCAATGTGCTGCTGCCGTTGG
Source organism: Deltaproteobacteria bacterium (assembly GCA_013140885.1). GTDB lineage: Bacteria > Desulfobacterota > Binatia > Bin18 > Bin18 > JABFSC01. The sequence continues at coordinate 2,212 of JABFSC010000105.1, forward strand.
TCTCGGTGATTACTAGCATTGGGCTCGACCATCAGGCGTATCTGGGCAATACCGAGCAGGAAATCGCCTACGAAAAAGGCGGCATCATCAAACCGACCATTCCCGTGGCGATTGGTCAGGTTTCGCCGGAGAGTCGCGCGGTGTTGCTGAACCTCGCGGCGGAACGCAACAGTCCCGCGTATCTGTTCAATCGCGAGTTCGCGATCCATGAGTCGCCACCGGACATGATCGCGTACTCAGGGTTGCATTGGCGTATTCCGCATCTCCAACTGGGATTGCGTGGGCAATTTCAATATCGCAACGCGGCCACCGCGCTGGCCGCGCTTGAATTGATTCAGCCGACCTGGCCGGTCTCCGTCGCGCAGGCGGAGCAGGGGTTACGCACCGCCTATTGGCCTGGGCGAGTCGAAGTGGTCTCGCACTCGCCCCTCGTCATTCTTGACGGAGCGCATAATCCGCAGGCCCTAGAAACCTTGCAATCCGAGCTGCCCGCGCTGGTGGGTGGGAGGCGAGTGAAGTTGCTGTTTGCGGTGATGCGGGATAAAGATTGGCGGGCCATGATACCGATGCTCACGCAACTTGCTTCCGAAGTGGTCGTGACCCGTGTGCAACAGGCGCGCGCCGAAGACCCGGAACAGTTGCGCGCCGCGTTCGCGCCCTACTGTCCGGTGCGGACCGTGGCCGATGCCCCCGAAGCGTGTCGGCAATTGGTGGCCGCGGCGCAACCGGATGAAGCGATCGTGGTCGCGGGATCGCTCTTTCTGGTTGGTGAAGTCTATTCGCTCTTTTCCCCAACCGTGATGACGACGAGGGGTACGGAGACATTGGAGGAGAAGTGCTAATGGCGGTGTGGAAAACAGTCGTGTTGCTGGTTGTGCTCTGTGTCTGCCCACCAACCTGGGCACAGGAGCAGCCGAGTCCAGACCAGCCCGAAGACGACGAACAGGTGCGGGTCAAAGGCGACGCGCTGAGCTACGAGGAACAAAGCAATGTTGTGTCGGCGACCGGGAATGTCGTGGTCACCAAAGGGCAAACGACGCTGTCCGCCGACAAAATCAGCGTCAATCGCGACACCAATACGTTGGATGCGCGCGGCAACGTGGAACTGAAGGATGCGACGCGCGGTCAGGTCGAGGCGGACGCCTTACAGATGGAAATGGAGAATGAGACCGGCACGATCACCAACGGTGTCGTGACGTTGCCGCGCAATCAATACGTGCTCACTGGCAAGGAGATGAAAAAATCCTACGGGCAAACCTATCATATCGAAAATGGTGCCTTCACGACCTGTGACTGCGATAAGAATTTTGACAAAGCCGATTGGAGCATCGGCGCGAGCACCATTGACGTGGCCCTGCGCGGGATGGGGACGATCCGCCACGGCGTGCTGCGTGTCCGTGGGCTGCCGCTGCTGTATGTGCCCTACGCGTTCGTCCCGGTGAATAACGACCGCCAGAGTGGTTTCTTGTTTCCCAACTATGGGTTTTCCAGCAAACGCGGGTTCGTGTGGCAGCAGCCGTTCTACTGGGCGATCAACAAAAGTTATGACGCGACTGTGACCACGGATATTGAAACCGCCGCGCGCATTGGCGCGTGGGGTGAGTTTCGCTACGCCCCCAATGAACGGACCGAAGGGCTGCTCGCCGCCTCCTATTTCAATGAACAGATTCGCGGGCCAGCGACGACGAAGGGGCCGATTAACCGCTGGAGCGTGACGGGCGTGCATCGCCAGCTCCTGGCTCAAGATTTCCGGGCCTACGGTGACTTCTTCTTCGTCAGCGACGACCAGTTCTTGCGCGAAATCAGCCATCGCGCGCTCAATCTCAAATCGGCGTTGGAACTGGACGACTGGGACCTGCGTACCCGGCGGTTCACCGACTCGCGCGCGGGTGGCGTGAAGACTTGGCGCAACGCCTTGCTCCGAGGGGAAGCACGCTATTACCAAGACCTGCTACAGAATGACGACTACGCCTTCCAGACCCTGCCGCGCGTGCAGTTTCGTACCCAGCATGTGTGGAAAGATCGTGTCGAACTTGGCCTGTCCGTGGATGGCGCGAACTTTTATCGCAATAAGGGCTATGCGGGGCAACGTCTCGACATCGCGCCGTCCGTGGCGGTGCCGTTTCATTTGGGAAAATACGTGTACGGCTCGGTGAAGGCGACGGGGCGTGAAACGATCTATCACATGACCTCGGAAGATCTGGAGATGGTGATCCCGACGCTGACGGAGTCGGGTCGGTTGCGTGGCGACCGCACGCGCGAGACCGTGCAATTCCAAGCTGAACTCGGCACGCGGTTGTCGCGAGTCTTCAATCTCCACTGGGGACGACTGCGACAGCTTCAACATGTGATCGAACCCCAAGTCAGTTATTCCTACGTGCCCGCGGTCCATCAACAGCACGATTTACCGTTGTATGATTCGCTGGACCGCATCAATCGTCGCAACCTCTTTGTCTATGGATTCTCCAATCGGGTGTTAGGGAAATTTGCCACGACGCCTGAAGCGGGGGCCACCGGCAAGCCTGCCGTGGCGACGGAGGTGCGGGAATTGGCGCGGTTATCCGTCACTCATGCCTACGATCCTTCTCGCTCCATTGGTCGTAAGAAAGAGCATTTTTCCGATATGGACATCAGCGCGCGATTGACACCGCTGCCCTACACCACCTTTACCCTGGACTCCACCTATGATGTCGCGCGCGGCGATGTGACGATGGCCCGGTTGGGCGCGTCCTTGAGTGACCCTCGGCCACTCCCGGCCACCGCGCCGCTGTTGGAGCATGTGCAACGACGCACCACGCTTGGCGTCTCGTACCGGACGATCACCGACCGTCTCCTGAAAGAGATGAACGCCTATGCGGTGATTCGGTTGAATGAATACATTACTGGGGCCTATTTCGGACGCTATGATTTCAACGAGAAATCCTTCATCGGCAATCGCTACTACCTGCGTTTCATTTCGCCGCAAAACTGTTGGTACGTTGATCTCGGGTTGATTGATAAAGTGAATCCCAAAGAGTTTGAGTTTCGTTTCCTGATCACCTTCGTGGGGCTGAGTTCCTCGAACCGGTCGGCGTTTTGAGCGTTCGGTGATCTCATGGCTGTGATGGAATCCCCCGCGCTTCTCCCAGCTTCGCTTCTGGCGGAACGCCTCGCGCCAATACGCAGCGCGGGAAAACGCATCGTCTTCACCAACGACTGTTTCGACCTGTTACATCCAGGGCATCTGCACACCCTGACCCAAGCGAAAGCGCTCGGCGATGTGCTGGTGGTGGCGATCAACAGTGACGCCTCGGTGAAGCGGTTGAAAGGCGACCAGCGGCCAATCCTCAATCAAGAGGAACGGGCGGTGATGTTGTCGGCGCTGGCCGTGGTCGATTACGTGACGATGTTCGCGGAAGACACGCCACTCGAAGTGATTCATCTCTTGTTACCCGACGTGCTGGTGAAAGGTGGGGACTGGGGCGCGGACGCGGTCGTGGGGCG
>JABFSC010000243.1 GCA_013140885.1 Deltaproteobacteria bacterium
GTTGATAGATCAACAAGGCGCGATCTTCAATCTCCGCGCGTGCGATACTCGCCGAAAAGGTCCCATCGGACGAGTGGAGTGTAAGATACGTCGCGTCAGGCTGTGGGCGCGCGGCGGCTAGCAACGCGCTGAGCTTGACCGCGCGGCCTTCTCGTTTCGGTATCGATTGGCTGACATCGGCAATCCGTGCCTCGGCGGGATAGCCCTCAAAATCCGCGACCCCAAGCGTGAGCCGATTGTGCACGAGTCCATCAATGATTAGTGTGGGCGTGTCACTCATACGCTCTCCTCCTACCACTTCTTACAGACGAAAAACACCGCACCGGCAAGAAGCCGGAAGCCAACACCATCCCTGGTCGGAGTCGGGAGGCTATGCTAACACGCAGGCGTGAAACACGCAGGCGTGGAACATTTCTTGGGGTACGATGCCCGTTGAGGGCGAGGCCGAACGGTCTCGCCCGTGGCTCTTCGTCGGCGCTTGTCTCGGTGCCCTTGTGATTGTGTGGGGTGCCTACGCCAACTCATTCCAGAATGCCTTTCATTTCGATGATAGCCACGTCATCGAAACCAATCTCTACATTCAGAGCCTCAGCAATCTCCCGTTGTTTTTCACCGATGCCCGGACCTTTAGTAGTCTGCCGACGAACGCGACCTATCGTCCGCTGGTGAGTCTGAGCCTCGCGCTCGATTATTGGCTCGCGGGCGGCTTGGTGCTCTGGTATTTCCATGCCTCCCAGTTCGTCATGCTGCTCCTCTTAAGTCTGATGCTCTTCCGCGTCTTTCTCCGCGTCATGAATCAAGCCCAAGCGCATTGGGGGAATCGGTATCTCGCGCTCTTTTGTACCTTGTGGTTCGCTGTTCACACGGTAAATACCGAGACGATCAACTACATCTCCGCCCGCTCGGAGTTGCTCGCGGCGCTGGGGATGGTAGGCGGATTCCTTGTGTATTTCGGCCTGCCCCGCTGGCGATGGACCTCCCTCTATATCCTGCCGATGTTCATTGGCGCGCTCGCAAAACCGTCAGCGGTGATCTTCGCGCCCCTCTTCTTCGTCTACGTCTTGCTGTACGAGCAACAGTTCGCCTTGCCGGACCTGCTCTCGGCGCGTGGCTGGCGGTTGGTGTGGGCGGCGCTTCGGGTCAGTCTGCCCGCGTTGCTGCTCGGCATTGCCATCTTCGCGTTTGTGGAATCCATGAATGCTCCGACCGCCAGTTATGGAGGTGGGGGACGCTGGGAGTATCTGCTGACGCAGTGTTTTATGTGGCTGCATTACGCACGGCTCTTTGTTCTTCCGCTGGGGCTCACGGCGGATACGGATATGACCCTCATCCCGGCGTGGTACGACACGCGGGTGGTGGCGGGAGTCGCGTTTCTGGTGGCGCTGCTGCGCGTGCTGTGGCAGGCGTCGCGAACGCCCGCATCCCGCCCAGTTGCGTTTGGGCTCGCGTGGTTCGCGTTCACACTCCTCCCGACCTCCAGTCTGTTCCCGCTTGCCGAAGTGAACAATGAGCACCGTGTGTTCATGCCCTACATGGGCCTGATGCTGGCGGTCGTCTGGGGGCTGGCCTTACAATTTCACCATTGGTGCACGAAATGGGCGCACCGACGCGCGCTCCTACTGCGTGGGGCGTGCGCAGGTGCCGTGCTCATCGTGTGTAGCCATGCGGTCGGAACATATTACCGCAACATGGCGTGGCGGACTGAAGAAACGTTATGGAGCGATGTGGTGCAAAAAAGTCCGACTAATGGCCGCGCGTGGATGAACTACGGCCTCAGTGTCATGGGGCGGGGCGACTATCCTGAAGCCAAACGACTCTTCGAGCAGGCGCAACGCTATACTCCGTCCTACGCCGCACTGCAAACCAACTTGGGCATTGTCAATGCGCAATTAGACATGCAGCTGGTGGCGGAGCAGCACTTTCAGCGTGCGTTACAACTAGACCCGGATTTCGTGGGCGGGCATTATTTTTACGCGCGATGGTTGGTGGAGCAGAGTCGCGCCCGCGAGGCGCTGCCACTGCTCCAACGGGCCTTGAGGTTAAGTCCTGGCTTTTACGCGTCCCGTGTCCTGCTCATGCAACTCTACGGCGCGCAGGCCGCGGAAGCCGAGTTGGCGACGCTGATCCAAGAGACCCTGGCCCTCTTGCCCACCGACCCTTTGGCGCGAGCGTATGCGCGGGGTGAGATGGTCACGGTCCAAACGCCAAGCGCGCAGGCTTATTACGAGCGAGGGGTGGAACTCACCAACGCCGGACAACATCTCGAAGCCGCCCTAGCCTATAGGCAAGCGCTCCGTTTCGATCCGTCATCCGCCGATGCCGCCAATAACCTGGGCTGGTCGTTAGCGAAGCTCGGGTTCTATGAAGAAGCGATTGCCCCTTTAGAGCAAGCGCTGCGGCTCAATCCCGACTTTGCCTTGGCACGGAACAATTTGGCGTGGGTTCGTTCGGAAGTGGGGAAAAAGGACTGAAGACAAAGGCAAAAGGCAACAGTAAAAAAACCTCAGTCCTGTCCGAGACTCTGAACTGCCTTCGACTCCGAACTCCGAACTTCTTCGGGACTCCGAACTTCTTACCGCCGCGCTCGCCCTGGTTCATTCGCAACATCAAGGGCTAAGGCTTGCAGCAGGAGCTGAAAGCCAAGGACAATCGCCAGCACCCCGATCATCACCGTGCCGGTGCTCGTGAATTGCTGTACGTGCATGGAGTGGCCCCAATGATACACCGACCACGCGACCCCGAAACCGAAGGCCGGCATCCCTGTCGCCAATAACAGCGAGACCACGTTGAAATCCCGCAGGAAATAACTCATGCCGATCCGGTACAGCATCCGCCCCATCAGCTTGGGCGCGAAGTTGACGATCATGCGCCAGGGGCGCAGGGAACTGGTCTCATCGCCGTACACCGGCAACATGGGGATATCCTCGACCACCGCCCGTGCGAAATACATTTCACACAGCAAACTGATCTCGAAAAAATATCTGTCGCTCAGTCGGTGCACGTCCAAGCTCCGTACGAGACTGGCACGGATGGCGAGATAGCCATTACACGGATCAAACACCCGCCAGTAGCCGGAGGCGACCTTGGTCAGAAAGGACAACGCCACATTCCCCACCCGCCGGATAAGCGGCATCTTGCGGATGTAGGCGAAGTGCACAAACCGATTCCCCTTGCTCATATCGGCGTGCCCAGCGAGAATTGGTGCCACGAATTGGGGAATGAGCCGCGGGTCCATCTGGCCATCCCCATCAATCTTGACGATGATATCCGCCTCCAGATCGAGTGCCTTCGCAAATCCAGTTTTCATCGCTCCACCCACACCACGATTGGCATGATGGGACAGCACGAACAGGCGTGGATCGGGAAGCTGTTGCAGCACCGCTTGCAGATGATCTGGGGAGGCGTCATCGACTACAATGATGTGCGCGACTTCGGGCGGGATGCGGGCTATGACATCGGCAATCAAAAGCGCAACGCGATAGGCGGGAATCACGACCGCGATGGAGGGTTGGCATGCGGCCCGTGGAAGGGAAAGCGGGCGGAATCTCCGCTTCCGCACTACTTCTGCTCCGGGTCTATCCCTGCTTGGCGCAGTAAGGTGGCAAGCCGTTCGGCCCGCTGCCGTTCCTGTTCCGCCCGCTGGTCGGCCTGCTCCGCGCGTTGGTCGGCGTGTGCAGCGCGTTGGTCGGCCTGCTCTGCCCGTTCCTTCCCCGTGGGAATGAGCACGCCATGCTCATCGGTCCACCGCAACCACGTGTCCGTCCTTCCCTCAAACTCGCCCTGCCACAGGGTCAGGCCGAGTTTCAGGCAATCAAACCGTGCGTTGTCCCGGCGTTCGTACTGCATCTCCGCCAACCGATACACCGTCAGCACCTCGTCCATAATCCGCCGTTGCGGATCGTAGATCACATAAAACGGCACTCGCATCCAGGCATACTTTCGCCGTTTCTCCGTGTTCTCATTGCCGACAGTGTTCGACACGATCTCGAGGACCAGCTCCGGCGGTTTGCCAAACTCCCAGATAAAATAGGAGCGGTGTTTCTTGTCCCACCAGTCTTGCGCCACCATCACATCAAGGCTTAGAAACATATCCGGCACGATGGCTGGCGTGCGGGTTTGGGAAAACACGCCGACGTTGGCGGCGGCGAGAAACGGGCGATTCTCACCCGGCCCCGACCACGAGCTGTAGAGCGGCTCCGTCAACAAGCGCTGTTGTTTCTCTGAAGGGATATTGTCCACGGGGGTGTCATCCTCGGTGATGAGGTCCTGAATCTCGGGAATCGTGTCAATCGGTGATTCCAAAGGCGAATCATCCTCAGTAATCAGGTCATCAATATCTGGCGTGATGATGTCTGTGTGTTGGTCTAACATGGGTGCACCTCGTGAGCGGTCGCGGAAAATCCACCCGGTTTCAGCGACCGCGACGGAGAATAGAAGGCAGCGGATTGCTTTGGAGAGATCCCTAGGGGCGGCTCTCCTCCTCACGGTGGCGAAGATATAAGGCGCAGCTCGACCTGTCGATAGGTTTCACCGAAAGGAAAACCCTAAAACCCGAAACCCGTCCGCGTTCTTTCTTCAAGAATATGCTATACCGCCTGGCAGACACCATCATGGAAAACACCGCACTCACCTCCATCACGTTCGTACACGCGACCGATGCCCTCCTGGCCGAAACGCAGCAGTATGGCGCCCTGTTCATGCCCGTGTGGGCCTACACACTAGCCGCCTATATCTCCGAGCCGGAGCGCTATCATCTGCACCTCTGCGATCTGCGGTTCGATAACATTGCGGAGGTCACCGTCGCCGACCTCTTCGTTTTCAGCGGCATTAACCAGGATTACGACGCCATCATGGCGGCGGTCACGTCTCTGCGCCAGCACTTCCCACACGCCACCTACATTATTGGCGGCCCCATCACGTGGTCGCTGAACCAGGCTGGCGAGATGGAGAAACTGCACCTCTTCGACCACATCTTTATTGGCGATGGCGAGGAAGCCTTTCCCAATTTCATTGTTACCTTCACGCGCCGCCACACGCTGCCCAAAGTGATTGTGACCAAGCAGCGCTTCGACGTGACGCTGGCACGCGGCTTTTATCGTCCGTTCCTTGACCAGACCCACCACCGCTATTATGGCGCCGTGCTCGAAGTCTCCAGGGGCTGCCCGTTTCTCTGTGAGTTCTGCGATATTCGCATTCTGCCGGACAACAATCGCCCGCATAACTTCCCGCCTGACCTCATTGTCACGGAGTTGGATCATCTGGCGCGGCTGGGCATTAAGCAGGTGCTCCTTGCCTGCGACAATTTTATTGGTGACCTGCGCTGGGCCGAGGAGGTGGCCGATAAGATCATGGCCTGGCAAGAGCGCACCGGACTTCGCTTGGCGCTCTACACCTGGCTGACCATTAACGTTGGTCGCCACCCTTGGCTGCTGCGCAAACTGCGCCAGGCTAGCTTTGATATGTTGTTCATCGGCGTCGAGAGCTTCAGCAGCAATTCCCTGTTGGAGACCGCCAAGGTGCAGAACACCACCGGTGACATGATCGCCACCCTGCGCGAGATTCAGTCGCATGGGTTCGTCATCGTGGCCGGCCTGATCTTTGGGTTCGACTCCGATACGGAAGCGTCGTTCACGCGGACCCTGGATGGCATGCTTGAGGTGGGCCTCATCTCCGGCGACCCGTCC
>JABFSC010000404.1 GCA_013140885.1 Deltaproteobacteria bacterium
CCCGACAGCGCACTCCCGCTTCGGATTCGTGAGCAGAAACCTCGATCACCACCCTGCCGCCAGTCGGAGAGTGGCGAATCGCGTTATCGACGAGGTTCTGAAACACTTGCTGCAAGCGGTGCCGATCCATCGGGACCAAGATCTCACGTGCGCCCCCCGTGGTGACGACCTCCACATTGGCCGACACCGCCAACGGTCCACATGCGCGGATGGCATGCCCGATGACATCGCCGAGCGCACCCAGGGTCAGATCGTGACTTGGCGGTTTCCCATATTCCAGGAGCGCTGACACCAGGTTCGTCAGACGATTGACCTCGCCGCGCAGCACGGTGAGGAAGTGGCGATACTCATCTTCGCCAGTGAAACAGGCCTCAAACGCGTCCAGCGTCGAGGAAATGCCAAACAACGGATTGCGCACCTCATGGGCGACGCCAGCCACCAACATCCCCATGGCCGCCATGACTTCACTGCGGCGCAGAGATTCCTGCAACCGCACCCGCTCGTCGATCTCCTTGTGGAGATCCGCGACGGTTTCTTGCAACTGTGCTTCACTGGCTTCCAGGCGCGCTTTTGAGACGGTTGTGGCCTCTAACTGGCTGACCATCTGATTAAAGTTGCTCGCCAGGACGGTAAATTCATCTCTGCCCGGCGTGGGGAGGCGATAGGTGAGGTTTCCTTGGCCAACGGTTTTCGTCCCGTGGATGAGCGTGTCAATCGGTCGAGTAACGGTGCGGATTAACAATGTGGCGAGACTCGCGCCAATCAGGGCAAACACCGGAATCACGATTTGCACCGTACGCAGCGCGGTTTGCGCGGTTTGATCGGCGTGTACGCGAGGCACCCGGAGATTCTGCTCGGTGAGGATCTGAATTTCCGTGTCGAGTAACCGGTCTATCGCGACGCGCTGGTCAATGAACTGTTGGCGCTGCGTGTGAAGCGTATCTTCGAGCACAATGACATCTTTCAGCATGAACCGTGCTCGCGTGTACAGGCGATTCAGCTCCCACGCCCACCAGTGCTCCTCTGTCGTCAAAGGGAGATGCACGAAGCGCTCGAAGGTGGCGCGAAACTCGAGGTCGTGCTTGAAGGCTAACTCTTTGTATTCTGCTTTCTGCGTATGTCGATAGTTGGTTACCCACAACGCCACCTCGGCGATCGCGGCCTCCATGTCGATGACGGCGATGACTTTGGCGGAGCCGCTCGACGTGTGGTGGTCGATCCGCGATTGGAGTTTGGTGTCGAGGATGACATCCACCTGCTCAATGGTACTCGCGCTGACGTCAAACAACGCTGACTGCTCATCCCGCTTCTGGAGCAGCGCGCCCCCCAAGGATTTGAACTCCCGGTAGAGGCGATTGATCTCAGCGGCAAAGCCTTGCTCACGTGGTGTGATGCTGAGTTGGTGATAGGCGGTGAGGAATCGCTCGAAATCCTCTTCATCGCGGCTCACCCACTCGCGGAAGAGTGGCTCACGCGCGTCAAGATACTTGAACACCGCCAGCGTGATGCCGTTGACGTTGACCTCCATTTCGTACGCGGCGGCACTCATCGGTTGACGCAGGTCACCGAGTTCATCCATAGCCCATTTGAGGGTCGTCAAACGGTAATAGACGACGAGGAGTGATATGGTCCCGATCCCCACGATAATCAGGAGCCCGGCGATAATTTTTGTTTTTATGGTTGGCGGCATGGCGCGACCCAATACAATGTTCCGGTGCGGCGACAGCGTCGTGCGTGAGGGGCTGTGCAAGACTGATGACCTCGGCTGCGAACAGGATCGTGGCACTCGTCTCCCGTGAACACCATACACGTCTCTCTGAGCGTACGCCACGCTTTTTTGTCGTCGTGTCCAAGTCCGAGAGGCTGTCCGAGACATGAAGGGGGGTGATGACACACGCTCCACGGAACGCGCGGCGCACGGCGTGAAGGCCGTCCATCCACTGTTTCTCGCTGGGACAGGGAGGACGAGCGAAGGTGTTACCGCACGGCGGGCTTACGCAGCGCGTTGACGCGCGCTGCTAAGGCTGTCTGCCAGGCTGGAGTAGCGGCCCGATCTTCTCGCCGGATCAGTGCTTGTCCCATCACGAGCAACCGCATGATCTGTGCGACGCAGTCCTCTAGGAGGATCGCGGCGGCGGACAGCGGCGCGGACAAGACGCCCGGGGCGTGGGGGATGTCCGCCGCTGAGTCGATGCCGCAGGTCAGCGTTACCTGTGCCTCCGCGGTGACCGTCCCTACGAGGGCGATGACAGGGAGGTGCAGCTCCCTGGCCCTCATCGTGACTTCGACAATGACGCGGTCGGATGGCGTCGCGGGCTCACCGTGTCCTGCCACGGTTAACACCAGATCCGCCTCATGGAGCAACGCCTCCACTGGGGGCGCTGACGGCGCGCGGTGGGGGAGAGGGGCGGCTCCATTTTTGGTCGCCAGTGGGACCCGCAGCAGCTCGGCCGTGGGCAGGACACGGGCTATCCCTCGTGCGAGACAGGCGGCGACTTGCTCGACGGAGAAACATTCAGCGATGCGCGATGGGATGATGACAATGCGGAAGCTCATACAGTGGTGCTCTTCGTCCTTGTAGGCGCATAGCCCTCGCGATGTAAAGCGACACCGTACAGAAAATTTCTGAAAATACGTAGGGAAAAACACGGAAAATCACGCGGGAGCACCCATGAACAGTTTCAGAAATTCTCTTAGCGCTGTTTCAGAGTTTCTCGGTATGGTTTTGCTTTGTCGAAAGAAGCGCGTGTGAGAAAAAGAATATGTGGAATCCACGTGAGAGAAACAGTAACGGAATGTTCCGTTTGCTCGTGACTGCCGCGATGATCTGACCCCCGTGGGAACCTCCACGCGGCGTCACGCAAGATAAGGAGGCGCGAATGGCAACGATATGATTGTCTTTGTGTGACACTTTTATTGAGCGTCTTGAGGAGCAACCCTGGGCCTGATGCTTCGTTGAAACAGTGGCTGGCTGTCAGGCTCACAACCACTACCAGGAATGGCAGTGCGACTGGAAAGGAAATGACAATGAGAACAGCAACTATTGTATCCGCCCTTGTTGGGCTTTCGCTCACCTCCCTGATCGCAGGGACATCGCCCGCATTGGCTGAAGAGTTTGTGTGTACCGGGACCGTCGGGGCGGTGACACTGGATAATGTGCTGGTCCCCGCCGCGCGCACCTGTACCTTGAACGGGACCCGTATTCAGGGGAGCATCGTCGTCAAGACTGGGGCGACCTTAAGCGCCAGCGCGGTGCGGGTGAACGGCAATATCCAGGCGGAAGGGGCGCGCGCGGTGTTCTTGAACCCCGCGTCTGTCGTGGGGGGCAGCGTCCAGCTCGAACAGGGCGGGAGCGCGCGTGTTGATAGAGTGCATATCGTGGGTGATCTCCAGCTCGAATCCAATCGTGGATTCTTAAGCGCGATGACGAACAGGGTAGGGGGCAATGTGCAGATTTTTCAGAACACTGGCGGTGTCACCCTGTTGAACAATAGAATTGCGCAGAACCTGCAATGTAAGGCAAATCGTCCAGCTCCGACCGGCAGCGGAAATAGAGCGGGAAGCAAGGAAGATCAGTGTGCGGCGCTCTAACACGTGAAGAGCCCTCTCGGTATCCTCGTCTTCTTGAGGAATGCCGACCCAGTAGAGGCGTATAATCATACGCCTCTACTGAAGGCCCTGGTTATGGAAAATAGGGGCGTATGATTATACGCCCCTATTCTCCATAACCTCCTCTGCTTGACTCTCCCACCCAGCTTGCCTATAGGTTGCCGCCAAGGAGGACCCTGATATGCGCAAACTTTTCGACTATCTCCCGTGACCGTTCGCCATGAGGACGAGGATCGTTCTCAAGGAAAAAAACCTGCCCTTTGATCGTATTCTGCTGGACTTGCCCAACAAAGAACAGAAGCAGGAATGGTATCTCGCGCTCAACCCCTACGGCAAAGTGCCGGTGCTGGTGGAAGAAGGCGCGTGGGTCTACGAATCCGCTCTGTGTAATGAGTATCTCGAAGACAAGTATCCGAGTCCGTCGCTGGCGCCCACGGCACCCGCCGAGAAGGCGCGCATGCGCTTGTGGGTCGATTGGTGTAACACGCAGTTCGTCCCGCCGGTGATTAGCGTGCTCTACGAAAATCGCAAACCGGACGAGGAGCGGAGTCCAGAGAAGATCGCGCACCACAAAGCCAAACTGGGGGCGTTGCTGCCGACCCTTGAACAGCACTTGCAAAGCCGTGACTACCTCATGGGTGACTACAGCGTCGCGGACATCGCCTTCACGCCATTTCTCGCGTTATGCGAACGCATTGGCGTGGATTTTCGGGGGTTCCCGCACGTGGCGCGGTGGGCCCAGCGGCTCACGGCTCGGGAGAGTTACGAAGAAGTCAAGATTGGCTTCCCCGCATAAAAAGACGAACCGACGCACTATCTATCGGGGCGGGCCGCCAACCCGCCCTTTTGTTTTTTTGAGGGAGGTCGGATGGCAACGAGACGAGCACAACACGGCCTGACAATCGGAGTCTTGAGCCTCTTCTTGAGCCTCTTGGTGTTCTTGCCTGCGGTGTCGCGCGCGCAACACGTGTCGACGTATGTTGACTCCGCGGTAGTAGCCATTGGTGGACGCGAGGCCCTGTTAGGGCTCAAGAGTCAGCGTATCGTGAGTCACGGTGAGAGCTTTGAGCCCGACCAGGCTGTGGAACCGGGGGGCACGCCACGGAAGGTGGGGACGTTTACGTGTACCCTCTTGCGTGACCTCATCACTGGAAAAGTGCGCTATGAATGGCAACGCGATATCCCACCGCCATTCTCGACCACGTGGAAGTACACGGAAATCATCAACGGCGACGAAGGTGCGATCATCGGTGCCGATGGCGGACGCAGCCCCGCGCAACGTCCATCCTCAGCGGCGCGCATTGCCGCCCGACGCAAGGAGCTGAGTCGCTCGGCGGCTTCGGTGTTGGTCCACGCGCTCAGCCGCTCGGACTCTTTTTTACGTCTGATGGACCAAATGATCCGTGGCCGGAAACATATCGTGATCGCATACCAGAACCAGGGGCAGCAGGTGATTATGGCGATGGATTGGGAGTCGCGCTTGCTCAGCAAAGTGGAGTTTCTCGAAGATGACCCCATTCATGGTGACACCCAAAACGAGTTGTTCTTCGACGATTGGCGACAAGTGGGCGCGTTGAAACTGCCGTTCGAGCTGCTCTATCGGGTGAACGGACAAGAAGTGATGGTCGAGCACATCGACTCGATTGAGAACGATGTCGAGTTCAAGCCAGACGACTTCGCCATTCCCGAAGAGTTGGCGCAAGTTGATCCCAACGATGGCCGCCGTGGAGAGTTGAGTTCGCAATGGCTGTTGCGGCGCGTGGCGCTAGGCAGCCCGCTGGATGACGAGCAAACACGAGTCGAACTCACCTCGGTGGGGAAGGGCGTCTGGCATATTACCGGCGGCTCCCATCACAGCATGGTGATCGAAATGACGGATCATCTCGTGGTGGTCGAAGCGCCGTTGTATGAGGAGCGCTCGCGGGCCGTGTTGGCGGAGTTAGCCAGAAAATTTCCAGGGAAACTCGTGCGCACGGTCATCAACACGCATTTTCATAACGATCATTCCGGTGGACTGCGGGCGTATGTCGCCGTGGGTGCGGTCGTGGTGACGGGGAAAGCCAACGAATCCTTCTTGCAAACCATGTTCACCGCCCCGCACTCTCGAGTGCCCGACAGTTTGCAGCGCGAGAAGAAAGCCGTGGTGATCGAGACAGTCGAGACGGAGAAGAAAGCCATCACTGATGGAGAGCGCACGATTGACGTGTATCCGGTGACGAGCACGCACTCGGTGGGGATGTTGGTGGTTCATCTGCCGCAAGACAAGTTGTTGTTCGTGGCTGACCTGTTTTCTCCCGGTGCGCCACGGCAGATCGCGCCGTTTAGCCGAGAATTACTGGACGCCATCCAACAACACAACCTCCAAGTGGAGGGCATTGTCGGTGGACATGGCAACAAAGTCGGGACACTGGCTGATGTCCGGCAAGCCGCGGCTGGCCAATGACGGATGAAGCGTGGATGGCCGCAGCGCTCGCCGAGGCCGCGCTCGCCGAGGCGAAGGATGAAGTGCCGATTGGGGCGATTGTCGTGCTCAATGATTTGATTCTTGGGCGTGGGCATAACCTCCCCATTGTTCAGCACGACCCGACCGCGCATGCCGAGATGATCGCATTGCGTGACGCGGCGCGCGCGGTCAACAACTACCGATTGCCGGGAACAACGCTGTATGTGACGGTTGAGCCTTGTCTCATGTGCATGGGGGCGCTACTGCACGCGCGGGTGAGACGTGTGGTCTTTGGTTGTCACGATCCCAAGGCTGGTGCGGCGGGCTCGCTCTACAATGTCGCCGCTGACCCACGGCTCAATCATCAACTCGAAGTCACGTCCGGCGTACGCGCGGAGGAAAGTCGCGAGTTGTTGCGCCGGTTCTTTCGTGGCAAACGTGGCGGAAAGCTGCCGGCGTGAGGAAAGAGGGACACGCTAGGAGACAAGCGGAATGGTGTAGTGTGGGAGAATCGTCAGTGCGGCGTTCGTTCCGTGGCGAATGGCGGTGGCCATCTGGTGTCGAGAGGTTGGCTGAAACTGAGCAAATTGCCAACCGCGCGGGTCGTCGAGCAAACACGGAGCAAAGGCAACTCGTATGGGATGTCCCGCCTCGAGATGGAAAGAAAACTGTTCGAGAGGAAGGGTAAGCCCCAAGCCACGCGCCTTGATGTATGCCTCCTTCAACGTCCAATACTCGAAGAATCGGGACCGCTGTGCGTGAGGAGGGAGGGCACGAAGCCCGGCCACTTCCGTGGGTGAAAAGAACTGCTCCGCGATCTCCACGATCTCTCCTGGGCGGGTGATGTCTTCCACATCTACTCCGATGTCACGCCCCAGCGCGACCAGGCACACGATGAGGCCACTTGTATGCGCAAGATTAAAGGTGAGCGGGGGAATCTCTCGCGGGTAGGCAATAGCTGGTTTGCCGTACGCATTCTTCTTGAAGCGCCAGATTGATGGATTAACCTCGACGTATCGTGAGAGCACCGTTCTCACCAGGGCTCTCGTGACAAGGTACTCGTGGCGACCCGCGGCGAAATAAAAGCGTTGCTGTTGCACCCGCTCTTCGGGACTTAGCAGTTGCTGGTACGCGCCGAGGAGCGCGGGATCGCGTACCGCATCGGGGAAGACATACCACAGATGGGCAATGCGACGATCCAGTGTGGAGTCAGGCATCCTCATCATCGGAGACTTCCCGGTATTTGATAGAGGCGACTGCCAGCGTCGAGGCATGGTGGCCAGTGCCGCATCACATGTGTGTTGTCACGTTTCTTGGGCATGACTTAGCCTTTCGTACGTGTATCCGACACGAGAGTCCCGTACTCAAGCTTGATGATCCGATCGCCACGGTCGTAGTAGCGGTCGTCATGGCTAATGACCAAGATGGTTTTTCCGCGCGCCGCGAGATCGGGCAGGAGCAGATTGTAGAAAATCTCCCGGTAGTGTGGATCCTGGTCCGCCGCCCATTCATCGAACACGTAAATTGACCGGTCCTCAAGGAACGCGGTAAGGAGCGCCAGTCGCTTCCGTTGCCCTTGGGACAGCGCCGTGGTCGAGAGGGTCCCATGATCGACCGTGACCTTGTTGGTGAGTTCAAGCTGCGACAGATAGGCACGAGCGCGCTCGTCAAGGTCGGACGCGTCCAAGCCGAAGAGCCGCTCGAACAAGTAGAAATCGGAGAAGATCACCGAAAAATGATTGAGGAGCCATTCTCGATTGGTTTCGGAAATCGCGTGTCCGTCGAGCCGTAGTGATCCTTCTTGCGGCAAGTAGAGTCCGGTGAGCACCTTCACGAACGTCGACTTGCCGCTGCCATTGCCGCCCACCAAGAAGACGATCTCTCCTCGTCGCAATGTAAAATCGAGGGGACCGAGCACGAAGCCGTTCTTGTGATCGTCCTCGTATGCGAACCGCACCCCTTCCATATCGAGGCGCTCCCAGGAGCAAGGTGCCGGAGGGGACGTTGACGATGGGAGAGTGTCATTCGCGACTAGTGATAATCGCAGCTCTTCGACTTTTCGGAGAGCCAATTGCCCTTGCGCGAAGATCGGCCAACTTTCGATCACTCCCCACACGGGACTCATCATGAAGAAACTCGCGAGCACATACCCACTGACGGTTCCTGATGACAGGGGTTCCGTGGACACACCGAAGAGCAGCATCCCCACGAGACCGTAAAAAAGGAGCTGATTCCAACTGGTGGCGAGGAGATGGTGGCGTGTGCCAGCGAGGTTGTCGTGACGTAGGCGCTCAATGGCCGGTTCGATCTCCTCGACCAGAAAAGCGTGTCGGCGCCGCGCATGGAGCTTCAACTCCTTCGCGCCATCGGTCAACGCGCGAAAGTGCTGGAAGAGTGTTCCCCGCGTGTCGCGCGCTCGTTGTAGGTAGACGTACGCCCGTGCGATCAAGAACCGATACCCCAACATGCCCGACACAATCACCACCGACACACCGGCTAACACGCGCCAGGACAGCCAGGCAAGGTAGACCGAGCACCCCGCCAAGATGGCGAGGTTGATGGCGAGCGTCGGGACATTGCGCATTGCCCATCCGATAACCGCGACATCCTCGGTTAGTCCCGTTAACACGCGCGCCACCCCGAGTTCTTCCAGACGACGAAGGGGCGTCGCGAGGACACGGCGGCTCAGATCATGACACAACTCCGCGAGTGTCCGTTGTGAGAAGTGCTCAAGCGTCATGTTGGCGAGTCCGTTGCTGCCAATCTTAGTGAGTGTCAGGATGACAAAGCCGCCCACCGCCCAGCGCGAGGTCTCAAGCCCACTGTTGAGAGTCGCATTGATCAGCGCGATCAGGGCAGCACTACAGGCTCCACTCACGAGCCCAGCGATGACCGCTATCGCGGCCAGTCCCCGCGAGCCTCTACTGACGAAGCGCCAAAAGCTCATGCGTTGCTCTGTCTCCGCGGGGATGTCACTGCCTGGGCGCGATTGAGACACGTCTGAATCTGTAGCGCCAGCTCTTGGACGTGCGGTGCGATCAGCATCTGACCGGAGTTGTCTCCCGGTACGTGAGCGATCTCTAGCTCACCAGTGATGAGATGACGCCAGGCTAGTCGATAGTCATTCTCTGGAGCGACTTGGCGTCCTTCGGCGCGGAAGAGAATGACTGGTCCAGGATATGGTTGTAGGCCGTACTGTTGGAACGCCTGCAAATTCGCTTGTGTGACAATCCTGAGGTTGAATTCCCCGCGCGCCTCCCGCAACACATCACGGCGGGCGATCATTTCCGCCAACAGCTTCACTCGTCCACGCACGTAGCGCAGCCGCTCGCGGAAACTGAGCCGTGCCAGCGTATCTGCGTAGAGGCGGAGCCGGTCCGCCACGAACCCAACCATCGCTGGCATGCGGTGCCCAATTTTTGGCGGCCCCGTCGAGGTTGTTTTCATCGGTGGCCAGGTTTCCAGCAGGATGAGAAGACCGACCTCTTGCCCAATCGACCGTAGTTGTTGGGCCATCTCATAGGCGACGACCCCACCCATACATGCGCCCATGAGATAGTAGGGACCTTCGGGCTGCACCGCGCGCATCTCGCGAAGAAACCCCGCCGCTATGTCCTCGATGCGCGTGAGTGGGGTCATCATGCCATCAAGACCCCGCGACTGGAGACCGTAAAATGGCTGGTCTGGTCCCATGAATCGCGCCAGTGCGTGATAGGAGAGCACGTTCCCGCCGACCCCCGGTACCCCAAACACGGGCGGTCGGTTCCCTGTTTGCTGAATGGGGACCAATGAACGTCCGGGTGTCGGCTGTCTTCCCTCACGGATGAAGGCCGCTAAGCCCGCGACCGTGGGTGCTTGGAATAGCGTCGCGAGCGGTAGCGTGACGTGAAGCTGTTCCTCCATCTTGACAAACATCCGCAGGGCGAGGAGCGAGTGGCCGCCAAGCGCGAAGAAGTTGTCGCTGGTCCCGATGGAGTCAACGGCAAGAACGTCTCGCCAAATGGTCACGAGTTGTTGTTCCAATTCGTCGCGCGGTTCAACACAGGATGTGAGTATTCCCGTGGGTGCTTCCGGCTCTGGTAACGCGTGACGATCGACTTTGCCGTTGGCGGTCAGGGGGAGACGGTCGAGCGCGACAAATGCCGTTGGCATCATATAGTCGGGGAGGGTGCGTCCGAGAAACGTGCGCAAGTCATGGGCATCAATGGCACCGTTGGCAACGACATACGCCACGAGGTGCTTGTCCCCGTCCCGTGCGGGCCGCGCCATCACCACCACTTCGCGCACGTGAGGATGGCGGCCCAGTGTGGACTCAATCTCGCCCAGCTCGACGCGAAATCCGCGCACCTTGACCTGGTTGTCCAACCGTCCGAGGAACTCGAGCTCACCGCTGTCGAGCCACCGGACACGGTCACCGCTCCGATAAAGACGCTCCAAGAGCGTCTCTGAGAACCGCTGCGTGAGAAAGCGTTCCTCTGTCAGTGCTGGGCGATTCAGATAGCCGCGCGCCAGCCCATCACCCGCGATCCACAGTTCACCCGGCACGCCTATTGGCACGGGGCGAAGGGAACGGTCGAGGATATACACACGGGTATTGGCAATGGGGCGACCGATTGGGACCGTCCTTCGCTGAGCAGTGACAGACGTGGTCGTATGACAACAGGTGAAGGTTGTGCCTTCAGTCGGTCCATAGCCGTTGATGAGACGGCAGCTCGGCAGCGCGGCGAGTACGCGCTGGACGTGGAGAGGAGAGAGGACGTCTCCGCCCACAAGGAGCTGACGCAGCGAGCCGAGGATATCGAGCCGATGGTCGACGATGTGATGGAAGAGACCAGCGGTCAGCCACAGTGTCGTCACACCATATCGAGTGAGTGTGGTGCCGAGTTCTTCCAGAGACAACACCCCAGGCGGGGCAACAGCAAGACGAGCGCCATTGAGGAGCGCGCCCCAGATTTCCAACGTGGCAGCATCGAACGACAGCGCGGCCAGTTGGAGTAATATCTCATCGGGCCCGAAATGCGCATAGTTCGTATTCTTGACCAGGCGCACGACCCCGCGATGCGTGACCGCGATGCCCTTAGGTGCTCCCGTGGAGCCCGAGGTGTACATGACATAGGCGAGCCCTTCACCGTCAACGGAGACGCCGAGCCGCGTGTTGGGTTGTCGTTCGATGTCGTTGACTTCCATATCAAGACAGAGAGTGCGTAACCCAGGCTCTGGGAGTCGGGTGCGGAGGCGTTCGTGAGTGAGGAGGATCTCGACTTTCGCGTCGCTCACCATAACCGCCACGCGCTCGGGCGGAGCGGACAGATCAAAAGGTGCATATGCACCGCCCGCCTTCAGAATACCGAGCATGGCGATGATCGCATCCACCGAGCGTTCCATCCATACGCCCACGATGCGTTCTGGACCGATGCCCAGAGTGTGGAGGTAGTGCGCAAGACGGTTCGCGCGGAGGTCAAGCTCACGATAAGTGAGCGCCGTGCCTTCGGCGACAAGCGCGAGCGCGTCTGGGGTCGCATCGACCTGATCCTCGAAGAGGTGATGGATCGAGTGCTCACGAGGATAGTGAGTAGCCGTTGCGTTATATTCAATCAGGAGCTGATGCGTGTCGGTTTCATTGAGGAGTGGCAATGCGGAGAGCCGACAGTCAGGATCGGCGGCCATGCCCTCGATGAGCGTGCAATAGTGGTTTACGAATCGTGCAATCGTTCCTGGCTCGAAAAGGTCCGGTCTGTACCGAGCGGTCGCTTGCACTGTTCCATCGCTCCTGTCGCGCATGAAGAAGGTCAGGTCAAACGGGGAGGCGACGGTGACAGAGGCGAGATCAGCGCCGGTGGTGGCTTCTTGCCACGCGAAGCTGATTTGGAAGAGCGGATTTTGGCCGAGCGGGCGTTCGGGGTTCAGCTCCTCGACCAGTTTCTCGAAGGGCAGGTCCTGATGCGTGTACGCACCAAGGCACGTTTCGCGCACCCGCGCGAGCAGCTCCCGGAAAGTTGGATCACCCCCAAGATTCGTGCGCAGGGCGAGCGTGTTCGCGAAGAACCCGACAATCGACTCGAGTTCGACGTGATGGCGGTTGGCCACCGGGGAGCCCACGACGATATCCTCTTGGTCGGTGTACCGTGCGAGCAACGCCTGAAACGCGGCCAAAAGGGTCATGAACAGGGTGGTCCCTTCGTGCCGACTCAATGCACGGAGACGGTCGGCGAGTGGCAAGGGCAATACGAACTCGTGGGTGGCACCGGCCGTCATTGATCGGTGCGAACGGAGATGGTCTGTCGGCAACTCCAGTGGAGTGATGTCGCCGCCCATCTGCGTACGCCAATACTGCCGCAGGGACTCCAGAGTCTCTCCTGTCAGCCGCTGCCGTTGCCAGAGGGCGAAATCCGCATACTGGAGCGGGAGTTCGGGGAGGAGTAACGGTTGTCCTGTTTGTCCGGCCTCGTACAGTGTCATCAGCTCTTGGACGAGAATGTTGATCGACCAGCCATCCGCGACGATATGGTGAACGGCGATGAGCAGTTCGTGCTCCTCTGGACTGAGCCGGATGAGGACCGGACGAAAGAGTGGACCGCGAGTGAGATCGAATCCTTGCTGGGCCTGTTCGTGGATGATCCGTCTCGCGGCTTCAGCACGGTCCGCCGGCGGGAGGCTCTCAAGGTCGATGCGGGTGAGTGTGGCGGGAACCGGATCCGCTATCCGCTGCACGGGTTCCCCGTCCTTGCGAACAAAAGTCGTTCGGAGGGATTCGTGCCGACGCACGAGTTCCGTGAAGGCGTTGGTCAGCGCCGGGAGATCGAGGAGGCCGGAGAACCGTTGCCATGCCGTGATGGTATACGCGGAGGAGCCAGGCTCCAGTTGGTCAAGGAACCACAACCGCTGCTGGGCGAACGAGAGTGGGAAGTCTCCTTCTTTTAGCATCCGCGCGAGGCGTGCACGGTCTGGCGTCTTGGGGAAAAGCGAAGCCACTACGAGTCCTCGCCCTCTTGCTCGCTTTGCTGCTGAGCGCGCGTGGTGTTGAGCAAGGCATTCACCTCCTCATCGGTAAGCTGATCAAGTCTGGCGAGGAGTTGTTCCCTTTTCGAGAGTCCCCTGTTCTTGGTGAGCGCGGGGACGAGGCGGCTTTCTTCAAGTTTCTCCGCCTTCTCTATTTCAGGACACAGTCCGGCTATCGTGGGTTCCTCAAACAGGCTGCGGAGAGGTAACTCCACCTGGAACATTCTGCGCACGCGAGCGACCACCTGCATCCCGAGCAGAGAGTGGCCACCCAGCTCGAAGAAGTTGTCATGCACGCTGACCCGCTCAATTTTGAGGACTTCAGCCATGATGCCAGCGAGCTTTTCCTCCACGGCATTGCGTGGGGCCAGATATGCGCGCTCGGTTCCCAGGCGCGCATGATCCGGCGTGGGGAGCGCGCGTCGATCCACCTTCCCATTGGGCAGCAAGGGGAGAGTGTCCAACATTATGAACGAAGCTGGTGTCATGTGTTCCGGCAGGCGGTCGCGTACGAACCGTCGGAGTTCGCTTGAAGCCGGGGGACTACTCTTGTGGACGACATAACCAATAAGACGCTCGGCTCCTTCGCTTCCTGACCCCGCGACGACAGCCGCCTGCACGGAGGGATGGGAGCATAAGACCTGCTCTATTTCGCCGAGTTCGATACGAATCCCGCGCAGTTTCACTTACGTGTCCACGCGTCCCAAGAATTCAATGTTCCCATCGGGGAGGAAGCGACCGCGATCACCGGTCCGATAGAGCCGGGCCGCTGGGTTGGTGGCGAAGGGGTTGGGAATGAATTTTTGCGCGGTGAGCTCCGGATTGTTGAGGTACCCTTTGGCGAGGTTCTCCCCTCCCGCGTGAATCTCACCCACCACCCCGATTGGGACTAGGTTGCCCGCGGGATCAAGCACATGGATTTGGGTATTCGCGATGGGGCGACCGATGGGGATACGATCAAGCGATTGGCTGTTTTTCACCACATACGAGGTGACATCGGCGGCGACTTCGGAAGAGCCATAGAGGTTGACCAGCGTGGCGTCTGGGAGCTGCTCCTCGAAGCGGCGAGCCAAGGGGAGTGTCAGCGCCTCGCCACTCGTGATCCAGAGTTTTAGGTCAGGCACCTTGCGCCCAAGATCGGGAATGTTGTCCAAGAGAAAGCGGAGGAAAGAGGGGACGAGAACGATGCGTGTCACTCGATGCGTGGCGAGGGAGTCAACCAGCCGCTCCGGATTCTCCAACACGTCATCTGGGATAATCACATTCTGGATGCCTTGCAACAAGGGCCCGAAAATCTCCCACACGGAATCCACGAAGTTGAGCGTGGTCTTCTGACAGCAGACTTCCTCCGCGCGAAATGGCCACTGCCGCCACATCCAGGAGAACCGATTCACGGAGGCGCGGTGAGGAGCAAGGACCCCCTTCGGGGTTCCGGTTGAACCTGAGGTGTAGATAACATAAGCAAGATCCTCCGCGTGGACTCCGCTGTTGAAATTGGCGGTACTTTCCGATGAGAAAGTCTCCCAGTGGGTATCGAGGCAGATGATCTCACCAGCATATTCCGGTAGACGCGGACGCAAGTGCGGCATGGTGAGCAGCACTGGCGCCCGACTGTCATTGAGCATGAAGGCGAGTCGTGGCAACGGGTACGCCGGGTCTAGCGCGATATACGCGCCGCCAGCCTTCAGAATACCCAGCAGACCCACAACAGCTTCAAGCGACCGTTCCACACAAATCCCCACCAGCACTCCCCGCCCAACTCCTCGTTTGCGGAGAGTGTGCGCAAGCTGGTTGGCCCGCGAGTTGAGTTCGGCGTAGGTCAGGCTCTGGTCGCGATAGAGTAGCGCGACTTTCTCCGGGGTGCGTTCCGCCTGCGCGGCGAACAGCTCGTGAATACATGCTGGGTGTGGAGCGGCAAGGGTGGGCGCGTTCCATTCCACCAGGAGTTGCTGACGTTCCGGTTCACTGAGGAGCGGGAGAGAGGGCAGGCGTTGCTCAGGATGAGCGACAATCCCTTCGAGCAGCGACTGAAAATGACCGATCATGCGCACGATGGTGGCGGACTCAAACAGGTCGGTGTTGTACTCGCACACGCAGGACAAACCGTTATCGACTTCCGCCATATCGACAGTCAGATCAAATTTCGCCACACCACTGTCAAATTCCACTTCCTCAAGAGTCAGTCCCGGAAGTTGTAAGTGCTGCTTCGGAGCATTCTGCAGAATGAACATGACTTGGAACAATGGCGTATGGCTCAGGCTTCGCTCGAGCTGGAGCGATTCGATAATTTTTTCGAATGGAACTTCCTGATGCTCGTATGCCTCAAGCGTGACCTCTCGTACCCGTCCCAGCAATGCGCGAAAAGTCGGATTGCCGGAAAGGTCCGTCCGGATCGCCAGGGTGTTGACGAAGAAGCCGATCAACGACTCAAGCTCCACCTCGCCCCGTCCCGCAGTTGGGGACCCAATGACGAGATCGTCACGACCCGTGTAACGGAACAGGAGGGTTTGAAATGCCGCTAGCAAGGTCATAAAGAGCGTGGCCTGTGACTCGCGACCCACCGCCTTGAGTCCGTCGCGTAATGCGCTCGGAAACACGCGTTGCAAGCTCGCACCGTGGGCGGTCTGAACGACAGGTCGATTTCGATCAGTGGGGAGTGTGAGCACGGGATCGACCCCGGCAAGCTGGCGTTGCCAATAGGCAAGATGGCTGTCCAGCCTGTCGCCTGTGAACGACTCCCGTTGCCAGTGCGCGAAATCCCTATATTGAATGGGCAAATCGGGAAGCGGAGATGGCCGCCCAGCAAGAAAGGCTGCGTAGAGTTGGCCTATTTCTTCGAAAAGGACACTCATTGACCACGCATCGGTGATGATATGGTGCATGGTGAGGATTAGGATGTGCTCGTCGGTGCGTAACCGCAGCAGTTTTGTTCTGAGGAGCGGACCATGGGCCAGATCGAAGGGGTGTTGTGCGTCGTCGCGGGCGAGGCGGAGCGCCACAGCTTCGCGCTCCGCTTCCGCGATATTGGTCAGATCAATGGTCGGCAGCTCCCAGGAACAATCGGTGGAGACCACCGGGATTGGGACTCCCTCACGCTCAGTGAACGTCGTGCGCAATGATTCGTGACGAGTCACGATCGTACGTAAACTTTCTTGCAGAGCGGCGCGGGAAAGAGCGCCCCGTATGCGGATCGCGCGGGTGATATTGTAGGCGGGATTTCGCGGGCTCAATCGATCCAAAAGCCACAGCCGTTGTTGCGCGTATGAGATGGAATATCGGTCTTCGTGGTGCTGATACTGCTTGAGCACTGTCCCCCCCCTTTACGGAGACCAGGCTTCTGGTGGCAATCTCTTTGCGGTGTTTGCTGTTGCCTGAGTATCTCAGATGTTTATCGAGTCCTTGGCGTAACAAAGTGCTGAACATTCCGTTCAGTGTGAGTGAACAATACGAAAATAGCGTTATTATCCTTTGCCTCATAATTCCCGTGAACAGCCTTTAATTCCCAGTCTTTTCCACATGCTGTACACGTAAGATGCGATCCGCGCTGGAATACTCGGCGAGAATCGTCAGTTGCTCGGTTGGTGGGGCGCTCCGAATTTGCGCGAGGATTTCCTGTGATGCGTGGAGGTGAAAGTTCGTTGAGTACGGTTTGACCTCTGACAAAATCGACTCCGAGGTCCGGAGCGGACCCGCCATGACCTTGAGTTCGTTTAACAGAAAGGTGTGCCGGCTCTCGTCACCCAGGAGTTTGATGGTTAAGACGGGAAGGACGTTTTCTTTGGGCACAGGCGCATTGAGATAGCCAATCAATTTGATCAATGGCCTCAAAGGTGGACCAAGGTTGGGATGATGGTCGGTCTGGGCGAGGAGGAGCGCGGGGAAAGTGAGAAAAGGAAGAACGAACAGGGCGGCGCGAGATGGGCGGCGTGAACGGGGCATGGGATTTCCCTCCATTCATCAGGATTGTTGACCCACGTATCGTAGGGCGAGGGAGAAAGCCAGGCAATCCGGGCTTTCTTGGTTCAGAGAAATCCCGTATGGTGCACCACACGCGGAGAGGTGGCAGAGTTCGGTTGATCGCGCACGACTCGAAATCGTGTATACCTTCGGGTATCGGGGGTTCGAATCCCCCCCTCTCCGCCAGATGACAGCCCGCAACCTCACTGACAACACGCCGCTTCTCGCGGCACGAACACACAAGAGTCTCGACATTCTCTCGACTCGAAGGAAGCTGAGCATTTTATGGACATTGGACTTGGCATCGCCGTACTTGCCGGTTTCTTGTCGTTTGTCTCCCCCTGTGTCCTCCCCATCGTACCGGGCTACCTCACCTTCATTACCGGGATGAGTTTTGATGAATTGACCGACCAACGGCAGCGCTCGAGCCTGATGATGAGCGCGGTGGTCAAAAGTCTGCCTTTCGTCTTGGGCTTCTCCCTCGTGTTTATCGCGCTGGGCGCGTCCGCCTCCGCTGTTGGGGGGCTCATTCGCGCGAACCTCGGCATTCTGAAAAAAATCGCCGGATTTGGCATTGTCGTGTTGGGGCTCCATCTCGCGGGATTTCTGCCGATTCCCGCGTTGCTTCGTGAGCGACGGTTGTCTGGTGAACCCGCCGCTCCAGGCATGGGGCGCGCGTTTGTCGCGGGTATCTTCTTCGCCTTTGGCTGGACCCCGTGCGTGGGACCAATCTTGGCGGGCATCTTGGCGCTCGCGGCGACGGCGGAAACTTTGAGCTATGGCGTTCTCTTGTTGGCCGCCTATTCGCTGGGCTTAGGGATTCCGTTCATTCTCTCCGCCGCCTTTCTGAACGGGTTCCTCTCTTTGTTTAGTGGGATCAAAGGATATTTGCGACAATTGGAAGTCGGCAGTGGCATGTTGTTGGTCGGAGTTGGGTTGTTGATCTTTACCGACAACATCTCCTGGATTTCGCAGCGGCTGCAATTCATCAATGCCGAGGAGTTGCTCACCTTGGAGACCCCATCATCGGCGGTGCCACCAGCCGACGCGGCGGAATCCCCACAAACAGCTTATGGGTCGTATGATTTCACCTTAACGTCGATTGATGGCGAGCGCGTCCGCCTAGCCGATTATCAAGGAAAAGCCGTACTCGTGAATTTCTGGGCGACGTGGTGTGGGCCCTGTGTCGTCGAGACCCCGGCGTTGGTGCGGGTCTACAATAAATACAAGGACCGTGGCTTTTCCGTGATCGGCGTGGCGCTGCAGAGTGAGGATGACAAAATTAAAGAGTTCGTCAAGAAATACCGGGTGCCCTACGCGATCGCGAGCGATACGACGAGCGAGGTGGGCTTACGCTACCAAGTCTTCGCCCTACCGAGTAGTTTCCTGTTTACCGCTGACGGCAAAGTAAAAAAGGCATTCACGGGGTATGTGGAAGAAGAGGCATTGGAGCGTGAGTTAGAGGCCGTTCTTGGACCAGCGACCACACCGCAAGAAAAACCGCAAGGCGCTGCTTTACAGGAATCGTCGCTCGGCCAACCGGGATGACTCACGTGGCGGTTCTTTTTCAGTAAACGGAGGGCGGGAAAGTATCCCGCCCTTTTTATTAGACGTTATCGGAAATAAGGTTTTAGGCTCATCGTCGCAGGCGACGCTTGCGATGGTGAACGCGCAAATTGTGCAACCCTGTCGCTAATTCGATGAAACGATCCGAGCAGTCAGGAGAAGTGT
>JABFSC010000365.1 GCA_013140885.1 Deltaproteobacteria bacterium
CCACGACCACGACATCATACGCATTCTCATCTCTGGGATTAGTGCCAAGCATCGTGAGTGTTGTTGCCTCCGTGTTGTTCAGACCGGTGGTGGGCCAATCAGCAGCGCGGCCTGCACCCCGTCACGAGCAAGACCATGCACGAGGACGAAAGGTGAAGGGGGCGATCCTGCGTGCCTCGCAAACCGGACATCGGCACGAAGCGGGTGGTCGAGATATGAGAGGGATGGCATCACTCCTTGCGTGGCCGTGATCGTGGCCGCGGCGACCCGCAACGCACCAAGGCTCCCGTAGTCCCCGTTCAGATGGGTGACGGAAGTCAGGAGCGGTCCCGCTGAGCCAAACGCTCCACTGATGATGTCGAGTTCCGCGGTATCGTGTTGTGGATCGCCAGACCCGGAAAGATACGCAACTCCGACATCACTGGACGCGATGGCAGCCGCGGCAAAGGTGTGGTCGAGTAACCGATGATGTAGGTGCGCCGGCTTTGGGTAGCGATGCGCACGAGTCGGAAAAGCTCCCCAGCGCGCGTCATACACGCCCGCGAGCATGGTCGCGCCACGGGCCTGGGCATGTTCAACGGTCTCAATCACCAGCGCGGTGGCTCCCTCGCCCAACACGGGACCATTGTGGTGTTGATCAAAGGGCCGACACGCCTCTTCCCCGCCATCGCGTGGCGATGGAATATGTAAGCGTCCGAGCACGTCGTACAGAACGGAGAAGAGTTCATCGACCCCACAGGCAATGACCGCCCGCGCCCGTCGCGCGGTGAGCAACATGATGGCCCGTGCCACGGCCAGTTCTCCGGCAACGCCCGCCTGGTTCAACGTCAGAATCGGCCCCTTGATGCCCAAAGCGAGACTGACCAGCCCGGCGATGGAATTCATGACGGTATTGGGAAACAGCAAAGCCCGGAGGCCACGCGGTCCACGCTGAAGAAAACCCGCATTGAAAGCTTCGGTTGATTGTAAATCGCCGAACTCCGTCCCAACAACGAGAGCGGAGGGGTGGAGCGCTTCCGGGGCTGACAACCGAGATTCGGCGACCGCGAGGCGACAGGCGGCGACCGCCATCTGGCTCACTCGACTCCAGCGTCGGCCTTCCTCATCTTGCACGAGGTTTGTGGCCACGACCTCGGCTCCCAGATGATGTGGAAAAGTCTCGGTGGAAAAATTGCGGATTGGGGCGATCGCGCTGGCATTGGTGCGGAGCAACCTCGCCAGCAATTCGGACCCACCAAGGCCAAACGGGCTGACACAGCCGACGCCGGTAATGACCGCACGACAAGGAGGGAGCGCTGTCATGGCTTTACTCACACACACGCGGATGGCGAAAGATGAGACTCACGTTCTGGCCGCCAAAGCCAAAGGAGTTGGACATGGCGTGATCCACCGCGCAGGCGCGTGCGGTGCGGGGAATACAATCAAAAGGCACTTCGGGATCGGTCTCATCAAGATTGGCCGTGGGCGGTAAGAGGCCGGTATTGAGCGCCAGGATCGTCGCCACCGCTTCCATGGCTCCGGCGGCGCCCATCGTATGGCCAATGAGCGATTTGGTGCCGCTGACCAAGACGTTGCCCGCGCCAAAGACCTGTTCAAGCGCCGACGATTCCGCTTTGTCGTTTTGCACGGTCCCCGTGCCGTGCGCGTTGACATACGGAACATCGCGCGCCGTCAACCCGGCGCGCGTCAGTGCTTCACGCATGGCCCGTGCCGCTCCCTCACCGTCCGCGGGTGGCGAAGTCTGGTGGAAGGCATCCGAGGATATCCCACCGCCAGCGAGAAAAGCGAGAATCGGCGCACCACGAGTGACCGCGTGCGTGTAGGACTCGAGCACCAGCACGGCGGCTCCTTCACTGACCGACATGCCCCGTCGGTCCCGTGCGAAGGGACGACACGGGTTTTTGTCCAAGAGCTTCAAGGCATTGAATCCCATGAAACAGACGCGCGTTAAACTATCCACGCCACCGGCGAGCCCGACCTCGACGACGCCGGTCGTGATCAAATCCGCGACCGAGACCAGCGCCGCCGCGCTCGAACTACACGCGAGGATCGGACTCTCGCGTGGCCCCTCGATATGGAAGCGTCGCGCAAGGGCCTCGGTTTGCGTGGCTGGGATCATGGTGCGAAGCGCGCCACGAGTGTGGCGATCATCCTGGTGGTGACAGTACTGCTGATGCCAGGTTTCAACTTCCAACATCCCACCACCCGTGCTGCCAATACTCACGGCGGCCGAGATCAGCGCTTCAGGGGACAACGTTGCTTGCCCCACGGCCTCGTCAGCCGCGGCTAGTAACAAGCGATTGGCGCGTGAGCGCTGCGCGGCGCCCAAGGCTCGGATCGTGGCATCGGGCACCTGGCCACCAACATTGGATGGAAAACCTTCGGTCGGAAAGAGCGTCAGAGGTCCAAGGGCGCACGTTCCGGCAGAGAGCCCGTTCCAGTACGTCTCGCAGCCACGTCCGTACGGACTGACGATCCCCATGCCGGTGATCACGACATCGCGCGCGTGCGGTTGAGAGAGAGGCTGGCTCATGCGGTTCCATTCTTCATGTGAATGACCAACTGAGAGAGTTTCTCGAGGCTCGAAAAATGCTCGATCCACCCCTCTTCCGCGTCTTCGTCAAAGACCAGCCCAAACTCATCTTCCATCCCTAACAGGAGTTCTATGCAATCGAGTGAATCGAGTCCCAAGCCGTCGCGGAGCAACAGCGAGTCCGGGGCAAGGCCGGCCACACGATCGGGAGCCACGCGCAAGCGTTGGGTGAGCATCTTTCTCAACTCGACTATGATTTCTTCTTGTGTCATCGCGTGCATGTCCTGCTTCGCCCCGACTGTCCAAGTGAGGTCAGGTGCGTTGTTCTGGGGAAAGTTGACTAGGCCACCTCAGCATCGACCACGTCTGTCCCCAGCGTGCGAGGCATAGTATCTGCTCGCGTCGCGCTTCTGCAAGTGCGATCAAGAGGCCAATCAGCGGGGTCGCGGCCAGACAGGTGCCGCTCCTGACCTGTGTCATTGTGATGAGAGGGGCTGCATCCGACGGCCAGTGTTGCCGCAGGTGTCGCGCCAATTGTTGGCCGCTTCTGATAGTCGGGGCACTCAGGGTCATCGCCGTTGTCTCGCGTGTGGCGCGTCCGGTCGCCCAGAGTTCCTCCACGTGTCGAATGATGTGGTCGTTCACCTGACTATCGCTCAGCGCGTGCCCAGCCGCATAGTCGATGGTGGCGAGCGTGGGTTGGCGTTCCAACACCAAACACACGGCGGTTTCGACCAAGGGCCAACTGAGCAGCCGACGGCCGCGCGCATAGAGGTCCGCGCACTCGGCGAAGGTTTCCACCACGAGGATCACGGCACGATCACATTGATCGTTGTTGAGCAGTGTCACCGCCTGCCACAGCGCCTCCAATCCAGCGTTCCCGCCACTCAAGAAGGACAGATAGGGGCCGGTCATGTTGAAATACATGCTGATTTCGCCCGGCACCGCGCTCGCGGCGGTATACGGAAAATACATGACGCTACTGGCATCCGCGTGTAAGAACGCCCAATTGGCCGCGACATACGACGATGCACTGGCATAGACGAGCGCGGTCCGCTGTCCAGCGAGCTCAGCGGCGGAGACGGCACTGTGGCGCAAGGCATGCTCGACCGCGGCGATGGCTAACGTGCATTCGCGTGTCGCCCGTCGCAGGCGATCATCGGCGAATTGTGGCGTGGGCAGAGGCAAAATCTGGCGACCCGCCGCGGCGGTGGCGGCATTGGCGGGCAAACTCTGGAGCCCTTCTCCCCAGCCGGTCAGCACACTGGTCGCCCGAAAGTTCACGCTGCACCCTCAAGCACGAGACACGCATTGCAGCCCGCGAACCCAGCGGCGGTTTTGAGCATCAGATGCGGGCGAGCCGCACGCGCGTGATTCGGCACGTAGTCCAGATCGCACTCCGGGTCCGCTTCCCCATAGTTCAGCGTGGGCGGAATCTGCCCGTGTCGCCACGCCAGCAGACACATGATGGTTTCTAACGTGGCGGCGGCGCCCATCGTATGTCCCATGTGGGCTTTGATCGAATTCACTGGGATCGCATACGCACGCGCACCAAGGACTTTCTTGAAGACGCTGGTTTCCACGCGATCATTCTGCGGGGTACCGGTGCCGTGCGCGCTCATAAAATCCACCTCGTCCGGCGTCACGCCGGCATTGCGCATGGCTAAACGCATGGTGTGTTCCAGGCCACGCCCGGCGGTATCTGGGGCACTAATATGAGAGCCATCGGCGCAACTGGCGTACCCGCGCAGAAAACCCAGCGGCGATACTCCACGTTGCTGGGCGGATGAGGCACGCTCCAAGAGGACGATTCCAGCTCCTTCGCCCAGTAACAGCCCGCTGCGACGACGGTCGAACGGGCGCACCATATCACGAGTCAATGAGCGCATACGCGTGAACCCCTGCATGACGAAGCGACAGAGAATATCGACACCACCAGCGATGACCGCCGTGGCCGTGCCCGCGCGGAGCAGGTCGGCGGCGACGCCAAGACTGGTCGCTCCCGACGCGCAGGCGGTGGAGACGGTGATGACCGGGCCATTCGCGCCCAACCAATGCGCCAGGTTTCGCGTCGGGCCATCATGCAATGCTCCGGTTAAGGCGTGGAGGTCACGCGGATGTTCCAGCCGTGGCTGTGCCAGCTGCGGCTGGTCCAGCAGGTGCTCGGCTTGGCCGATGCCGCCCAAGGCACTGCCAATGACTACACCTAAGCGATGCTCTTCCGGTGGGGCCTCGCGCCAATGCGCCATCTCAAGCGCTTCGCCAGCAGCCAAGACGAGAAACTGCGAGGCGCGACAATCTGGGAGTGGACGATCTCCCGTCGCGCTCAGGTCGTTGAGCACTTTAATCTCACCGCCGCTTTTGACGCGCATTCCTTCGGTTGAAAACCGTTCAATGGTGGAAATGCCACTCGCGCCAGTGATCAAGCTCGCCCAATACGGGTTCACTCCTTGACCGATGGGGCTGACGACCCCCATCCCCGTAATGGCGATGCGCTCAGTGGACGGCACTGGTTGTGTCCCACACGTCATAAAAATTGAACCATTGGTCGGGGGCCAGGGCGATATACTGTTCAAGGACATGGGCCATCCGCTGCAAGGCGGCCGCTTCGCCGTCACGTTCCACGGTGATGACTTCTCCGACATGGATTTCATAGCGACGGTCCGGGCGCATGAGACAGAAACAAGGAAAAACCGGCACACGCGCGGCACGAGCCAACATGAAGGGGCCAATCGGCAACAACGCGGGGCGGCCAAAGAAGTTGACCGAGACATCACTCCGATGCCCCGTGGCGCGATCCATCTGAACGGCGACGATGTCCCCACGACGTAAGGCCATGAGTAATTGCACAAACGCGCCAGTATCCGCGTTGGAGACGAAGCGGAGTGAGGGAGGTCGATGTTCCTCACGGAGCAGCCGCTGCACCGCCGCGTACTGTTCCGGGGCGATCACAACGTGGACGGTTTTGCCGTATGGGCTGAGCAAACGGCCCGCGAGTTCCCAGTTGCCAAGATGGGCGGTGGCGACGACGAAACCTTGGCTAGACTCCAGGAGCGGCTGGACACGGTCAAAATTATGGATGGCGTGCAGATAGCGCTGTTGCACCGCGAAGGGTTGGCGATTGAGCGAGAACAGAT
>JABFSC010000585.1 GCA_013140885.1 Deltaproteobacteria bacterium
CCAGCAAGGGAGGCTAATAGCGCCTTCGCCTCTTGCAGGTCTTTCGTCTCAAAGCCTTCGGTGAACCAGTGGTAGACCTCAGACAACAGCTTGTGAGCTTCGGCTCGCTTGCCTTGTTGTTGCCAGAGACGGACGAGGCTCGTCGTAGCGCGGAGTTCTAAGGACTTCGCTTCTTGCTCGCGGGCAACGTCGAGCGAGGCTAAATATTGCTGCTCCGCACCAGTGAGGTCGTCCTGAAGTACAAGCATCCAGCCCTTGAGCCGCAGAATTTCGGCTAGAAGACAGCGCTCTTCCCAACCTGGCCGCGCAATCTGGGCAAGACTCTCCTCAATCAACCGCAGGCCGCTCGCGAGATCACCACTCAAGGCTAGCCCTTCAGCTAAAACCGCTCGATAGTACGGGATGGTAATCTCGACGCCGTGTGCATTCCACGTTTCTATTGCACTCCGTAGTGGCGGGATGCTCTCTGCGAAGCGCCCTGCCCGCAGCGACGCAATTCCCTCAATCGTTGGTGCCAGCACATCCGAGAGAATAGGTAAACTGTGTGTGTGGCCCAGTCGTTTGGTCTCTTCGGCACGCACTAGCATTTGCGCGGGTTCGCCGCGGAAATCCCACAGCCAACTACTCATATGAAGTGCCCAACCAAGGTTGTAGGGGTGACCAAGCTGTCGTGCGTGGGCAATGATTGCCTCACTCTCTTGCACGGCACGATCCGGATAGCCGAGGATCCAGGTTGCAAGAGAACCATGGATAGTCGCTCCAGTTTTTGGGTCAATGTTCGTGAGGTCAACGATATGACAATGCTGCATCGTGTCATACAGTGCTAGTAGTCGGTCGCCATGTTCTTGTTCCTGGCTAAAATCTCCTAGCCAATGGTAGACAGTGCATGCCGCCCAGTGTGACACGATCAACAAATCCCGATCGCCACTCGCTTCAGCTGTTGCCAACATGTCCTTGACCCAGTCCAGCGACTCAGCAACACGACCTTGGACTGACACATGCACCGATAGTCCCCAGTAGATTGGTACTAACGCCTCTTGGCGTCCGAGGGATTTGGCTAATCTTAGAGCTGGGTGAAGGCTAGTCCACACCTCGGATACTCCCTGTCCTTTAAGCCCCATCCAGGCTGTACCTAGCCGAATTCGTATGTCGAGTTCTTGCTCTTCGCGCTCTGGTGACAGTGGCAGAGTACCTATCAGCGCCAACCCTTGCTTCAGGTGCGCAATCGCTTCCTTGAGCGCCAGGCGTTTGCTAGCTCCCTCACCTGCCCTTTGCCAAAATGGGATCGCTTGCTCGATGAGCCCTGCCTCAGTGTAGTGATACGCTAACAGCTCAGGCTGCATCTCAACGGTCTGCGGAAACTGCTCCACTAATACCTGGGCCACATGCTGATGTAACTGCTGGCGGCGGCTCTTAAGCAAGGACTGATACGCGGCGTCCTGCACCAAGGCATGCTTGAACAGATACCGCGACTGCGGCGGACTACCACTCTGATAGACCAGTTCGGCGTCCACTAATTGGTGCAGTCCCTGTTGCAAGCGCTCTTCAGATAACGCAGAGACGGCATACAGTAACTCATAGCTAAACTCACGCCCGAGGGTCGCGCCTAGTTGGGCAATCTCTTTGGCAGTGCCGAGCCGATCGAGTCGGGCCATCAAAGAATCTTGCAGTGTGGCAGGAATATCAAGCATGTGTCCGGGGGCACGATCGGTCGCTTCTCTTGACTCAACAACGCTCTTGGTGAGTTCCTCGACAAACAGCGGTACCCCGTCTGTCTTATTCACAATCTGTTGTACCACGTCGATGGGCAGTGCGTGACCACCAGTGACTTTCTCAATCATCGCTGCGACATGACTCCGCCCTAACCGACTCAAGCTGAGCTGGCTCAGATACGCATGCGCCCCCCACGGTGGCGTAAACTCCGGGCGAAACGTCAATACGGTAAGGAGTCGCGTCGTCGGGATCTGCGGCAGAAAGAGCGCGAGCAACTCCAGCGTGGAGGGATCGGCCCAGTGCAAATCTTCCCAGGCATAGATCACGGCCTGTTGCTGGGCTGCGCGACAGAGCCAGGTGACCAAGGCTTCGTAGGTTTTCTCTTTGTGTTTCTGTGGACTGTAGGTGAGCACCGGGACTGTGGGTGCCTGCGGCAATGACAAGAACGCCGCGAAGAGTGAAACGATCTCTGAGTGGTGCGACACAACGTGCGGTATCCCGCTCATGAGTTTGTGGAGCTTCTCTTCGACCGTGTCCGTTGAATGAAAACCCAACATTCGCTGGATCAGCTCAATCGCCGGTGCGAGAGCACTGTTCTGGGTGTAGGGCGAACAGCGTAATTCCCAAACCCGTGCACCTTCGTGTTCCGCCGTTTCTTTCAACGCTTCCACTAACCGTGACTTGCCAATACCAGGCTCACCACTCAGCAGGACCACCTGCCCCGAGCCCTCTTTCACTCGCTCCCAGCGCTCACGGAACAAGCCAAACTCATGTTCACGTCCAATCAGCGGCGTGAGTCCTTTGCGCACGCCCACCGCAAAGCGACTGTGGGCTTCACTTTCTTTGGTGACACGATAAAGCGTGAGCGGTGTTGCTACCCCTTTGAGTTCGGGCTGTCCGCGCTCTTCGGTGTCAAACAAGCCTTCGACGAGCCGATGCGTCGCTGCACTGATAAGCACTTCATCGGGATTGGCTTGCCCTTGCACCCGCGCTGCGATATTGGGCGTCTCCCCCAAGGCGAGCATCTCGCGCTTTTCACTGCTGCCGATCTCGCCAATTACTACGACTCCTGTGTGAATCCCAATGCGGATTTGGATTGGGGTCTGTTGTTCCTGTTCTCTCAGAGCGTGCATGATGGCCAGTCCTGCACGCACGGCGCGAGCGGCATCATCCTCATGGGCGGTGGGATAGCCGAAGTACACGAGCAGTCCATCCCCGAGATGCTGGGCGATACACCCGTCATAGCGTTGAATCACTGTCGTGCAGGTCGATTGATAGCTACGTACCACCTCACGCAGTTCTTCGGGATCAAGCCGGGTAGACA
Organism: Deltaproteobacteria bacterium; assembly: GCA_013140885.1. GTDB lineage: Bacteria > Desulfobacterota > Binatia > Bin18 > Bin18 > JABFSC01. The sequence goes on from JABFSC010000585.1 coordinate 3,038, forward strand.
ACGCCGTCGAACCGACCAGATCGCAAAACATCACCGTGAGGTGACGGCGTTCCGCTGCTGGCGGTTGCGGAGCTGGAGGGCTGGGTTTTGCCCCCTGCCCGGTCAGTGGCGTGCCACACGACGCGCAGAATTTGGCCCGGACTGGATTCTCCGCGGCACAGTGCGGACATCGTGCCGCGAACGGCGTCCCGCATTCGATACAAAATTTGGCATGCTCGGGATTGGTCTCTCCGCACCGGGTGCACTGCATACTGGCCTTTGCCCCCTTTACTCGTGTCGGTGTATCATGCCACACACTGGAGGCAAAGGAACAGTCAGAGAGGTCACACTGAACGGAGGGGAGGGCATCAATGTCTCGAACCCTATTGATTGATGGGGTCTATGATCCAGCATTCAAACGCGTACGGACGGCACTCGAAGAGAACTTGGCCGCAGGGGATGAAATCGGCGAAACCGTGGCCGTGGTAGTGAACGGCAAGACAGTCGTTGATCTCTGGGGAGGATATAAAGATCGTGCTCGGACTCACCCGTGGGCGCGAGAGACCTTGGTCTGTATGTTCTCCGTCGGCAAATCGCTCGCGGTTCTTCCCGTGCTCATGCTCGCCGATCGCGGCAAGATCGATCTCAGCCGACCAGTGACACAATATTGGCCGGAGTTTGGCCAGGCAGGAAAAGAGAAGATTACCGTACACCAACTGATTGCCCAGGGCGCTGCGATTCCTGGGGCCTTCGCGGCGAAGAAGGGGGATGCCTACCATCCGGCCAACATGGTACGCGCCATCGAAAGCCAAGAACCATTGTGGGCACCGGGCACACAGGGGTGTTATCACACGTTTACATTGGGGTATTTGTGTGGGGAACTCGTACGCCGCGTCACCGGTCGCACCCTGGGCCAGTTCGTGTGCGAAGAGATCAGCCTCCCGCTGGAGGCCGACTTCCATTTCGGCTTATCGTCGGCGGATCAACGTCGCTGTGCGGAGATCTATGAAGCACCAGGCTGTCCCTTCATGGATGTGTTTCGCGATCCCAGGACATTGCTGGGGCGTTGCTGGATTCCTCTGCCGTTGATCGATTACGAAGAAGATTTCAACACGGAACGCTTTCGCGCCAGTGAGATGGCGTCGTTCAATGGACACGGCACAGCGCGTGGGGTCGCGCACCTCTTTGCACTCATGGCTTCAGGGGGAGCACTGAACGGGGTTCGCCTGCTCAGCCAGGGGATGGTCGACCAGGCCCTCACGGAACAATGGCAACAGACCGATGCCTTGGGTTTGCCTTGTCGCATGGGGATGGGTTTTATGCTGCGCAATGAGGAATTAGTCCCATACAATGACAATCCTCGTTCCTTCGGTCACATTGGTTTAGGCGGCGCACTGGCGTGTGGTGACCCTGATGCCAAACTCGGATTCAGCTTTGCTGGCAATCGCATGGCTGCAATTGGGGTAGGACCGTATGTGAAACCCCTGCTCGATGCCACGATGCAAGCACTATGAACTATGAGTGGGGGCGCGCACCACGATGTGTTTCTCACACTCCGTCTTCATGCACGACACGGGGATTGGCCTCTTCGTGAATTGCTCCGAATGTGGGACGCCAATCTCACTCGCGCGCTCAACAACAATGGGAGCACACTACCGCGCGGTGTGCGCGAGTTTGAGGCCCCACGGAGGGTTGTGCAACCGCCCTTTAGCCTAAACGTGACACAAAGCTCTTGAGAAAGGCATTCGTTTGGTCAGGCACTTCAAGCTGTAGGAAATGGCCCGTGCCGATCGCGCGGGCGAGTTCGACTCGCTTGGCCTGCGTGAAAATGACTTTGAGGCGCGCATGATCAACGGCCTGGGGAAAACTGTCCGCCAGCCAAGGGCCGGCAATCACGAGAATGGGCTGGCGCATGGTCGCCGCTGGCGTGGCGGTATCGGTGGCCATGAGCTTGAGTTCATTGACGCGGGTTGCGACTGGCGTCCGGCTCGCCTCGGCGACGGCGGACGCCACGAGTGCGCGGTCCGCCTGGGGACCAAAAAAGCTGGTATACAGGTCGCGAAAATAGCGTTCGCCATCCGACGCCCTCATCTTCTCGATCATCTCGGCGTAAAACCGCGCGGTCACCTTGGTGGTATCCGCGAGATCAAAACCGGGCGAAATGGTGGTATCCACCATCACATAGGCGCTGACGACATCGGGATAGGTAGCGCCCAGGTTTACTCCAACTGGGCCACCACCCGCGTGTGCGATTGCCACCGCCTTGGTGAAACCTTCGCGCCGAGCCAGCGCGGCGATGTCCGCGGCGTGTTGCGCCGGCGTGTGGCCAGTGCCAGGCGAGGTGGACTTTCCCATGCCGCGTCGGTCCATGCGCAGAATCCGATGGGAGTCCTGGAAGGCACGCACCTGTTGTTCCCAGTGCGTCAGATTTGAACACCAGCCGTGAATGAAGAGCAGAGGCGGGTTGCCCCGTTCCGTGCCCTCGACTTGGTAATACAGCTCGGCCCCATCTTCGGTCGTGAATGTCGGCATGTGGTCCTCCTCGCTTTTCTCGGTGTGCGGTGGCGCTCAGAGCGCGGCGGCGGCCTCCGCGCGGCGCTCCTTTTCGAGTATGAAGCCCTCGTAGCCGTGGGCGGCAACCTCCGA
>JABFSC010000463.1 GCA_013140885.1 Deltaproteobacteria bacterium
GCAGATACGCAGATCATCGGGCAGTGGATGGTCATATTTCCACAGTGGTTCGCCGGTGACGGCATCCAACGCATAGAGATGGTTGTACGAGGCGGGCAGGTACATGATGCCATCCGCGACGATGGGCGCGGCTTCGAGCTGGCCTGGGATACCAGTTTGGAAAATCCACTCGACTTGTAGCTTCTTGACGTTCTTGCGGTCCACGTCAGTGAGCGGGCTAAAGCGCCAGTTCTCATAGTTACCGCCGTACATGAGCCAGGACGTGGTTTCGTTGGTGCCTTTGAGCAACCGTTCCGCCGTGACGGGGGTGAGTGTACGTTCTTTCTTGCCATTTTGCGCCTGGGTTCCCACGGGGAGTAGGAGCAGCAGCGCGCTCAGCGTGCTGGCGAAATGCCATAATCGACGATCGGTCATTGATTCGGTCCCTCCTTAAAGAAACAACTCGGTACCACGGGCACCTGAGTGCGGTCCGCAAGGTACTGGCTTTCAGGAAAAGGGTCAAGAAAGGGCTGAGGAGGAATGCCGCGAGATCGCCGAAGCCCGTATCCGTGGCGTCCGTGTCGCGATGATCGCCATACGCCTACTGCTCAAACCGCTCCCGATACACCTCGATCCCAGTGCCCGCGCTGGGGCTCAGCGTGTGTCGCTGTTCACAGGCGAGACGTTGCTGAAACAGATTCATATCAAGATAGATCGGAATATGACCGACGCCCGCGGGGATCTCTGCTCCTACCGCCGCGATGTCGAGTGAGAACCGCGTCTGTCCCACCGCTTTCGCTACTCTGAACGCTTCAGAAAGATGCCGCGCGAGTCGCTCCTCACGCGGACGAACCACCTGCCGCACAGCGGCGGGAAGTGACGCGAGTTGTTGTTGGACGAACCGCGCTATCGCCGTCAGGTCGGTCACCTGCTTGCCACTCCCAGGAAACGACTCCTTCTTCGCGGGCTCTCGGTAGACGTACTCCCCGGCCGCATTGAAGACAGGAACAAGCAGCTCCCGCATCTGGGACATCGGTGGCGCGCCCCGCGCATCCGTGAAATCGCGCAGATTCACCATGCGGTGCGCCTGGTCCACGCCAAGGGATTCGTCGTACAGCAAAACATACGCGAGTACGCCAGTTTCATCATAGGCGCGACGTGAGTTGATCCTGCCAGGGTTGGAGGATTTGACCGGCGCGTTGCCCACGACTTTCATCACCGGCGTCAGCGCGGCATCCGCTGGGAGCGCACGCCCGCCAAGCACTTCCATATACATCGCCGAAGCTTTGTACACCAAGCCGAGCGGTGCGACATGCGAGCCCGCCGTGCCAATCCCCCAGGCCGTGAAAAACGCGCCGCTCTCCCGCATCTCGCGGGCGGTGTGCTCGCTGATCCCATCCGCCGCCGCGCAGAAGACCGAGCACCGCTGAGCGTGGTGGAGCAAGTCCTCATCACTCAGTGTATCCACAGTCGCACGCGCGAGCCCTTCGACAAACCCCTCTTCCGCGAAGCGACGCAGGGCGTGGCGGGATGAGGCAACCAAATCCCCCGAATCAAACCGCACGCCGTACTGTCGGCCAAACCCCAGCGCGCGCAGTTCCTTGATGACGGTAATGGCATGTTCAATCCCTTGCGTAGGATCGTAGGTATCAAGCAGAAGAATGCCACTTTCCGGGTAGGCCAAGGCAAAGCTCCGAAACGCATCCTCGGTCAGCCGCTGCTGAAGCTCCTCGGTGCGCCTGTCCTTCTGTAACTGGAACAGGGTACTGAGTGGCACTTCACCCAACTCCTGCTTGTGCGTCATTACCCACGCATGATCCATCGTGCCCGCGAAGACCTGGCCGAACTGTTTCGCGGCGGTGCCCGTCGAAGTGCTCGCGTATCCGCCGAGCCCCAGGCTGCGCGAGGCTTCCAGTGCCGCTCCCAGACTCGGCCCTCGACGTAATCCTTGCACACTGGCCGCTCCCGCTGGCGACCCGTTGGGGAATACTTGCGTGATGACATCGGATTGACGAGCGGCATGAGTGGCATACCCGCTGTGGCCATTGAGAAGACACAGCGCGACCGACTCCAACATCTTGGCCTGCGCGATTGGCCCTTCCACGCGCAGGATCGGCTCCTGAGGAAAAAAGACGGTTCCTTCGGGCGCGGCGTCGATTTTGAGCTTGAATGACATCTGTCGCAGATAGGTGAGGAACTCTTCAGGGAATTGGGGTTTCCCGCTGGGTGTGGTGAGGGAGCGGAGAAACTGACAATCCTCATCGGTGAGACCGAACTGCTGCCAGCGCTGGACGGTGTCGATCACTCCTTCGAGCCCCGCAACCACAGTGTACCCGCCATGCAGCGCTTCCTGACGACCGAACATATAGAACACCGCTGGATTATCCGCGCGTCCCTCCAGCCAATAGGCATACGCGGTCGTGAAGTGATATTTGTCGGTCAGCAGTGGGGTTGTCTGCGCGATGCTGTAATTGTCGGAAATGAAGCCCATCGTCGGTCGTACTCCCTTGTTGCGCGGCCAATTAGTGCGCGCTCCTTGTAACACCAGTGATTGTGCCGTGAAAGCAGAGGCCGCGCCGCTCGCTTTCCTCTCTCAATCAGAGGAGTAGAATGCCGAACAACATGACGAGCTGACACGTGCTAGGAGGGTGACGATGAATGGCATTCTTTCCGGTCTTCGGGTGGTTGAAGGTTCGGCGTTCGTGGCGGCGCCGCTGGGCGGCATGACACTTGCCCAACTTGGCGCCGACGTGATTCGCTTCGATCAAATTGGTGGCGGACTCGACTATCACCGCTGGCCCTTGGCCGACGATGGGCAGAGCCTCTTCTGGGCGGGCTTGAACAAAGGCAAACGCTCAATTCAGATCGACCTCCGCTCGCCGCGTGGTCGCGAGCTGGCCACCGCGCTGATTAGCGCGCCAGGCGAGACCAATGGCTTGTTTCTCACCAATTTCCCCGCCCGTGATTGGCTTGACTACGAGGGGCTCGCGCAACATCGTCGCGACCTCATCATGGTCGCGCTGACTGGGAATCCCGATGGCACAAGTGAAGTGGACTACACGGTCAATCCCGCGACCGGATTTCCCTGGGCGACCGGGCCACGCAATCTCGCGGAGCCACTCAACAGTGTGTTGCCCGCCTGGGATATCGCGTTGGGTTCACTGGCAACAGTCGGGTTACTCGCCGCTGAACGACATCGACGCATGTCGGGGCAGGGCCAGCTCGTGCGGCTCTCATTGTCCGATGTGGCCTTCGCGATGGTGGGCAATCTGGGGCGTATCGCCGAGGCCAGCCTCGGCGGGCGCGATCAACACAAGGATGGCAATTATTTGTATGGCGCCTTTGGACATGACTTTGAGACCCGCGATGGGCGACGAGTCATGGTCGTTGCGCTCACCGCGCGGCAATGGACGGCCTTGGTGGATGTAACCGGGATTGCCGAGGCGTGTCAAAGCGTGGAACGCGCCACTGGGCACGATCTGAGTACCGAGAGTGGTCGCTTCGCCGCGCGAGATTTGATCGCCGCGCTCTTACGCCCGTGGTTCGCCTCGCGGAACCTCGCCGCGATTCGCGAGACCTTCAGCGGCACCAATGTCTCGTGGGGGCCGTATCAGACCTTTCGCCAACTGGTGACGGAAGACCCGCGTTGTTCACCCGCGAATCCCATGTTCGCGGAAGTCGAGCATCCCGGCGTGGGCACCTATCTGATGCCCGGCTCACCACTCGATTTCGCCAGCATCCCACGCGTGCCAGTGCGACGCGCGCCAGTGTTGGGCGAGCATACGGATGAAGTGCTCGCCGATGTCCTGCGTATGAGTAGCGGCGAGATTGCTCGACTTCACGACGCGCGGATCATCGCTGGGCCCAGCCGCTAGCCCTCGCCTACCCATATTGAAAAGGTCCCGGAACCAGATACTTTCCCCCGGCCTCTTCGGGACGAAGAGAGCCAGGACATGGGAGGTCGCAATGAGTCAGCAACGTCGCTCACAACATCGGTTTGTCATTATCGGCGCGGGGTCTGGTGGACTCTGCATGGGCATTCATCTCAAGAAAGCGGGCATCGAAGATTTCGTGATCCTCGAAAAGGGAGAAGGACTGGGAGGCACCTGGTGGCATAACACCTACCCCGGCGCGGAGTGCGACGTGCAATCGCATCTCTATTCCTATTCGTTCGAGCAGAAAACCGACTGGTCTCGCCCCTTCGCTGGGCAGGCCGAGATTCTCGCTTACCTCAATCATTGCGCCGACAAATACGACATCCGGCGCCATATTCAATTCCAGACAACCGTAACATCCGCCCACTGGCGGGACGACCACGCTCGTTGGCAGGTCACCACGAACACGGGTGAAGAGATCGAAGCGCACGTGGTCGTCAGCGCGCTGGGTATGTTCAACAACCTGGTATGGCCAAAGATTCCTGGCATCCACGACTTCAAGGGCACCTACTTCCATTCCGCCCGCTGGAATCACCAACATGATCTGCGTGGGGAGCGCGTCGGCGTCATTGGCATCGCCGCCAGTGCTATCCAGTTCGTGCCAGAGATCGCCGACAAAGTTGGCCAACTCCATCTCTTTCAACGCACCGCCAACTGGGTCGTGCCCAAAGGCAATACGCCCTACACCGCGGAGGACCTGGCGACCTTCCGTGCGCACCCGGAGCTGGTCAGCAAGTCGCGCGAGGACATCTATCGGAATTGGAACACCCTCTGCACGTTTCAAGATAAAAAGGTGCTGTCTGAGATTGAACAAGCCGGACTCGAACGCCTGGCGGTGGTCAAGGACCCAGAAGTGCGCCGCAAGCTCACGCCAACACATCCATTCGGTTGCAAGCGTCCGCTGTTCTCGGATGTGTACTACCCAGTCTTCAACCGCGACAACGTCCACCTGATTACCGAAGGCATCGAGAAAGTCACCGCCAAAGGCGTCGTCACGGTGGACGGGAAGCTCCACGAGGTGGATACCATCATCTACTCGACTGGGTTTGAGACCACGACCTACTTAGCGGCGTTGGACGTGACCGGACGGGGTGGCAAGCCGCTCAAGGAAGCGTGGAGCGATGGCGCGCAAGCCTACCTGGGCATTACCACCAGCGGCTTCCCCAATCTGTTCATGCTCTATGGCCCTAATACCAATCAGGGCAGCATCATCTTCATGCTCGAACGGCAGGTGGAGTACATCATGCGGCAGGTCAAACGCATGGAGGCGGAAAAGATCGTGTGGATGGATGTGCGGCCTGATGTGATGAGGTCGTTCAACGACGAGCTGCAGCAGGACATCAGCAAGGTCGATGTGTGGCAGGCGCAGTGTGGGAATGACTTTTACTACCGGTCGAGTTCCGGGCGCTTGGTGACGCAGTGGCCGCATTCGATGGATGCGTTCGTCGAGCGGACGACGCAAGCGGATGGGAAGGCGTTCGAGGTGGGGGTGGCGGCGTAGGAGAACCGAAACGGAGAACCGGGGAATCGGGGAACCGGAGAATTTGTGCTGAATGTCTCCGATTCTCCCACTCTCCGTTTCTCCGGTTCGGTTTTTCCCGGTCACCGTCCCGGAAAATTCGGCTTGCGCTGCTCGACGAAATGCGCCACCCCTTCCTTGAAATCCTCGCTGGCTAAACTCGCCACCACATCAGGAATCGACGCATGCACCGCCGCGCCAAAGTCGAGGTTTTGCGCGCGGAACAGTTGCTGTTTCATCACCCGCATTGATCTTGGTGACACCATCGTCGCCAGTTCCAACGCATACGCCCGCACTTCCGCCATGAACGACTCGCGGGGGAAGACTTTGTTGACCAGGCCCATTTGCAGCGCTTCTTCCGCAGTGATCTTGCGCGCCGAGAGGAGCAGATCAATCGCATTCGGCAAGCCGACAATGCGCGGCAGAATCCAATCAATGCCATGTTCCGCCACCAACCCCCGCCGCGCGAAGGCCGTGGTGAACACCGCCGCCTGCGAGGCGAAGCGCATATCGGCATACAACGATACAATCAGCCCGACCCCAGCGGCGGGGCCATTGATCGCCGCGATAATGGGTTTGGGCACAGTCGGGAAATAGGCGTGGCGATACGCGAACGCTTGGGGCAGTTCCAAGCCGCCTGGGACTGGTCCTGCCGCGTAAGCTTCCGCTCGCACGGTAGCGACACGATGAGTGAGGGAACTACTCTTCGGCGTACTCTGGCTCGCTTGATTGAGATTGGACATGTCGGCCCCAGAACAGAAGCCACGTCCCGCTCCAGTTAGGATAATGACGCGGACAGCATCATCAGCCGTGGCCTCGGTCATCGCCGTGCGGACTTCGCGCTCCATCACTGGCGTCCACGCATTTAAGCGGTCGGGTCGATTCAGCGTGACCGTAGCGATCCGGTCTTGCACTTCATACAGAATTTGTTCGTACGCCATGAGTTCTCCTTACGCCGCGCAGTTGTACACCCGCCGCACATTCTCGCCGAGCACTTGGCGTCGTGCCTGCTCTGGCATTTTGGCCGTCAGTTGTTCGAGTTCCTTGATATAACGCCCGGTGTGATCGGGATGGGGAAAGTCGGATGCCCAAAAGAAGCGGTCCGCACCCAGCAAGTCAACCATCGCGGGCAGCGATTTTTCATCTGGGTCCGCCGAGATCCACACATTGCGTTGGAAATAGGAGCTCGGTCGCTCCTTGAGCGGGACGGAACGTCCGACCACGCTGTCATACACCGCGTCCATTCTATCGAGCCAGTAACTCGCCCACCCCGCGCCTACTTCCAGAATGATGAGTTTGAGTTTTGGAAATTTATCGAAAGTGCCGTATTGCATGAAACTGGCGAGCGCTTGCCGTGCCGCATCGGAAGCGGTCACGTTGAGAAAGAAACCATGCTTGCGGATGTACTGCAAATCGTACCGTCCCGGCAGCGCCCACTGCGGCTCAAGTGACGGATGAATCCCCAACGGCACATCAAGTTCCTGGGCTTTGGCGAACAGGATGTCGTGATCCGAGTGCGCGTGTGGTTTGCGGGTCATCGTGAACTGTACGACCCATCCACCTTTGCAGCCCGCTTTGACCGCACGTTCTAACTCTTCAGCCGCAGCCTTGGGATCGCCAAGGGAGAGATGGGCCACGGGAACTAAGCGGCCGCCACTGTCCGAGCACCAGTCCACAATCCAGCGGTTGTAGGCCCGACACATTTCCTGTGCGTAGGCCGCATCTTCACATTCGGTTTCCCACGCGAGGCCGATGCTCGGGTAAATAATCGCCGCGTCGAGCCCTTCTAAGTCTAGGCGTTGCAGCCGCTGCTTCGCGTCCATTGAGCCAAGTAAACACTCCTCACCATAGTGCAAACGGATATTGAACTCGCCGTGCTCGCGGGTGACCTGCCCCATCGACCCCAGGCCCGCGAAAGACCCGCCACGATTGACCCGTGAAGGGCGACCGTCGATCTCCAAGTAGTCGAGTCCTTTGTCGTCCACTTTCATGCGGATGGCATTCGCCCGGTACTTGGGGTCGCAATACTTTTCCCACAGGTCAGCGGCTTCAAGGATGTGGCCGTCGGCATCGAAGCCACCGGTAAATTTGAGTTTGTCAATCTTCTCTTCAATGATACGTGGCATACGAGTCTCCTTTACTAGCTTTTAGCTATTAGCTGTTAGTAGGGTACGCTCCGCGCACCGACACACTCACATAGCGTCCGTTTTAGAGAGAAGCAACTTCTCTCCTCTGTCATGCCCGCGCAGCCTGTCCCCGGTCCTCTAGGAGAGCGGGCATCCAGACAACTTTAGCACTGGCTTGTAGTTAAGCCTCCTGGATTCCCGCTTTCACGGGAATGACACCCTAGAGCTATCCATCAGAACTTTCTGGACTGAGGGGGAGTGGTGCGTGGAGCGCACCTTACGAGAAAAACAATCCACATGGAGGAGCATCTGCGTGACTCAGCGCGAGGGAGCTTTGGAGACGAAAGCGCACGCGCTAACATAGAAGCAGAGGTCTGACATGCTAATCTTCTTGCGCTTCTTCTTCGGTCTTCTCCTCATCGCCGTGGGCGGTATCGCCATCAGCGCGATCCGGTCTGCGCACCCCGAATTGACTGAGATGGAAGTCTTTTGGACCTATTGGCCGAGATACGTGTTCCCTGCCATATTGATCCTCGTCGGGGGACTGCTGGCAAGTCGCTAACCACACGTCCTCAGGTGGTGGAATGCCATTCTCGCACTGGAAAGGGTAGTGGTGCGCAGGGCGCACCCTACGAGAAAAACTTCGTGCCATCAGATCACTCCCTTGGCGCGCAATTCGGCAAGATGACTGGCGCTGATTCCTAAGCGGTGGGCATAGATTTCCTCGTTATGGGCTCCAAGCAGCGGCGCGGGTTGGTCGAACTGTAATGGATTCTCGACAAAGCGAATCGGCATGCCAAACCCTTTCGCGCCAGGAAGCACGCCTGCTGTCGGGTGGGATAAGTCAACGATCATCTGCCGCGCTTGGACCTGCGGATGCGTGAGCAACTCTGGGAGCGTTTGCACCGCTCCGGCGGGCACCTCATTCCGTTGAAGAAACGGCACGACCTCGTTCGTCACCCGTTCTTGTATCCAGGCCGCGACCATCGTGTCGATGAACTGGATGTGCTGTCGTCGCGACAATGGCGTAGTGAAGCGCGCGTCGGTCTTGAGGTCCTCGCGTCCAAGCGCGGTCAACAGGCACTCCCAATTCTTATCCGTGGTCACGGCGATGGTGACGAATCCGTCGCGCGTCGGATAGGTATTGAGCGGCGTTCCAGCCACATGCGTATTGCCACGTCGCTCTGGCGTGATGCCACCGTTGAGTAACTCCAGCAGGTCGGGTTGCAAGAAGAATGAGGTATCCATCATCGCGATGTCCACCCACTCACCGGTGCCACCCTGCTCACGGCGACGCAACGCGGACAGAATGCCAATGATGGCGAAAAGGGGCGCGACGGTATCACTAATAGCCGCGCCACATCGTGTGGGTGGGCGATCTGGATACCCAGTGACGCTGGCCAGGCCGCTCATGGACTGAATGACCGGGTCGTACGCGCGCCAATCACGCAACGGCCCAGTCTGCCCAAATCCCGAAATGGAACAGAGAATGAGGCCGGGATTGAGTTTGCGCAGCTCGGCGTAGCCTGATTCCATTTCGTCCATCACACCAGGTGAATAGTTCTCGACGACGACATCGGCCTTGCGACACAGCTCCTTGAACACCGCGCGTCCTTCCGGTTGATATAAGTCGAGCGTGACGCTTTTCTTGTTGCGGGCGCGATGGAGCATGAACACGCCCATGTCCTCATCCGTTTGCGGCTTGCCGGAAGCGCCCTTTGGGCCGATGAACGGTGGAAAGCGTCGATGGAGATCGCCTTTCCCCGGTGGCTCGATCTTGATGACTTCCGCGCCAAGCCCAGCGAGCAGCAGCGTGCAATAGGGGCCAGCCAAGTAGCGGGTGAGGTCCAAGACCACAATCCCCGCGAGTGGTTTCTGTGCCATGATGAGCTTCCCTCCCTTTTGGTGCGGTGATGATTGGGGTTTTCGCCGAGAAGGTCAAGAGTCGCTTCGTGTTCGCGTGCGGTATGGCAGTTGGAAAAAATCCGTTATGCTCCCCCGTCAGATTGCGGATTGCGGATTGCGGAGTTCTGCCTACTGGCTACTGCCGACAAACGTTCATGGAGGTTCGTATGACACTACTCATGCCACTGCTCACTTTCCTCACGTTGGTTCTGACTCTTGCTATTCCATCCTCGGGCTGGGCCCAGTCGGGCGACGACCGGGCGCGGGCGCTGGGCGAGAGTCTGACCGCCAACCCTGACTGGCAATACCCCATCATTGATACCGCTCTCACGTGCGAGCAAGCGAATCGCATCTCCCATCGCTCGGTCGAACGCTTGGGCTATGTCGTCGCGTCCTTTACGCCGGCGACCGCGGAAAAAGCCGGTGAGATCAAAGGGGCTCGTGACGGACTCTGGGGAGAGAAGGAACCGGTGACGGTGAAGCTCACCTGCCCAGCCGACGGTCCCCACGTCGATGCACATCCCGATATTCCCCCGTGCGAACAGGGCAACCGCATCTCACGGCTCGCCATTGAGCGGCAAGGGTACAAGGTCACGGAATTCACTCCGGCGGGTCTCGGCAAAGCGGGCATCGTCAAAGGAGAAAAGCAAGACGAGAAACCTTTGGTCATCACGCTGTTCTGCTCGCGCAATAACGGCGTGGTGATGGAAACCAGTTCGGAGAGCCCGGTACTGAAGAAAGAGGACTTCTATCTGGCGATTTCTGATTTTGAGCGCGGATTCTACGCCATGTTCAAGGGCGAACGGAGCCTGGTGATCAAGGATCAAGCCCCGGTAGTGGCGAGCAATCAACTCCAGGTAACAATGAAGCCGCTGTCACTCGTGGAGAGTAAGATTATTTTCGGCATGGATGTCACGACCGTGCTGCCCGTGCAAATCGAAATCACCAACCCGACCGCGCGCTCATACCAAGTCGAAGCGGACCAGATCGCGTTGCTCACGACCTCTGGCCAGCGGGTCAAGCCGTTAAGCGAGAAAGGAGGCCCCTTTCCCACGCCCGCGCTCACGAGCCAAACGGTCGCGCCCAAATCGGGTGTGAAAGGGTATCTCTATTTCCCGCCGGGCACCTATACCGGAGGGCGAGGCTCACTTGTCGAGCAGCAGAGTCAGGAAAGCGAGGGATTCGCGGTGCAGTTCTAGTAGCGGCGATGGAGTTGCACGAAGTCCCGCGAAAGCGCTAAAAGAGGCAGCACCATGGGCAAGCAGTCACGGCGGGCCAAGCACATCAGCCCGGAGAAACTACGCCAAACGCTCGAGATCGGCGCGCCGCAAGTCGATGCGTTGCTCGCGGCGGGCAAAACCCACGATGCGGTGGAAGCCGCCAAGCAACTCTTGAAGAACGCGCCAGGCCCCGAAGCGGAAGCCTTGGTCGTCAAAGCCTATCAAGCGCGCCTTCAGGCACTCATCGCCAGTGGATTACAGAAAGAAGCGCAGGCGCTCGGACGACTCGTCATTGAGCGCTTCCCCGCGCATCGCAACATGATCCAGGGACTCCTGCGGCACAGTGAACTACTGGCGGAAAATTTTCAGAAGCTGCTGACCGACTTGCTCGCCTCCGAAGGCGAGCGACGACGTGAGTTGGAAGCCCTGCTCACCCGTAGACTGATCGACCCTGGCATACTCGTTCGGTCCACAGTGCTGCCGGAAGAGCACCCGTTCAAACGAGCCGCCGCGATTGTCAGCGAGTTGTTCACCGCCGTTACCACCGGCCCTTTGCCCGAAGGTGCCTTGCTTCCGCTCAATGACATTCCCCGTCAGTCCCCACTCGCTCCCTGGAAATTGTTGATCCGGGCCTTTGACGCATTTTACCGGCGGAACGATGAGGCGGCGTTGGCCAACCTCGCGGGCATCGCGCCGGACGCGGGCCCTGCCCCGCTTGTCTCCGTGCTGCGTCGTCTCATGGGCGCGACCCCAGCGGGTGTCCCAAACGAGACCTCTCTCTCCCTTGCCGTCACCACGGTGATGAACAGGGTCCGTGGCGATCGGAGTGTCATCCAGGCGCACCTGACGCAGCTCTCCCGCGCGTTGGGGGCGCATCAAGAAAAACAGGCTTTGGGAGCGGTGCAAGCACTCATTCCGCTGTTCCGCGCCGCGCCACTCATGCAGTGGCGCACGTTCCTGGTAACGCTCCTCTATCACTGGCATAAGCATGGGTTGCAGCCAGAAGGGCTATTCCGACTCTTCCCCACGAATCAGAGCGATCCAGACATTCTGCGGCTGGTAGCCTTGACGCTTGAGCGTGTCGCCTGGGAAGAGGCGCTGGACTGGTGGGCGAACTACGTCGCGGTGGCACAGCAAAAGGGAGTGCTCGCGAAGCAGGGGCCGGACATCGCCCGCGTGTGGCTACGCATGGCCTCACTGTTTCCCGCCGATCCCCTGGAAGTGCTGGATGTCTTCGACGCGGAGTCCGAGGAAGACCTCCGAGAGCAAATTCGGTCAGGTGAATTACCCGCCCATGCCGACCGCGAGACGCTGCTCAAACACGCCCACACCGCCGATCCCAGCACGAGGACCTTTCAGGCCTTGGTGGCGCATTACGACCAGTGGGGCGACAGCAAGCGCGCGGAAGCGGAGGCGGAAGCCTGGCGACAAGCCTCCCCGCAAGAACTCGATCCTCTGCTCCATCTGATTCGCGCGGCGGAGCGCCGGGGGGCCAGTCGCAAGGCGTTGGATCTCTTGGCTCAGGCCGAGACGCTCAACCGTCTGCATCCCGACGTGCGCCAGAGTCGCTTCCGTCTCTTGTTGGCCAGCGCGGAACGGCGCATGCGCGAGGGCAAAGTCAATCTGGCGTTGGAGGACTTGGAACAACTCGCCCAGGAGCCGCGCGCCGCGGAAGGCGAGGTCAAAGCCTATCTCTTCGCGCTGTCGTGGGCGGCGGCGCTGAAGTCGAAGAATAGTGACGGCGCCACGCGACTGGAGCAGGGGTTTCGGTCCATGATAGCCAATAGCGTCTTAGCCGACTTGGTGACCGACTCCCTCACGGAATCCGTCAAGGTCAAGTTCCCCCCCCAAGCCAGCACGCCATCACCCGAAGAGGCGATTGACGGGCTGGTGCGCGCCTACGCGCTGTTTCAGAGCGTGGACCGGTCCCTGCCTATACCAGATATGAAGGTCCTGACCCAGATCGAAAAGCATCTGAGTCACGCCTCGCTGACGCAATTGCATGCGCTCTGTCAGAGCGGGATGCTGATGGGACGCCCGACACTGACCTATCTGGCGGCGGGACACGGATTGACCCAGGAGGGCCCCTTACAGCATCGCTTTCTGCTCGCTCGTGGGCAGACGCTCATTGGGTCGCAGGGATTCCAGCAACAAACCCGGGCGCGTCGCTGTCTTCAGGCCGCGCGGGTGCTCGCGGGCCGCGCTCGCGACCTCGATGCGGTGCGCGAGGCGTCACAAGCCCTGGAGAGCTTGCCGTCGGAACTGGGGCTGTTGAGCACCCTCCTTCCCCCTGGCTTCGGTCCCCCACCTGAGGAGGCGGAGCCGACACCGGAGGAAATCGCGGTGACCATTAACGTGGAACGCGGCAGCCGACACCCACCCCGCTTGGCCACGAAGAAACCCGCGCGGTTGGCACGCCCCAAGAAACCCAAGCGGGACCGAGCCCCCTTTGACATGCTTGAGGAAATGCTCTCGTTCCTCGACCCGCGCGATAAATGGTAGCAAGTGCCGAAATTCCCTCTCCCGGCTAGGAGAGGGTTAGGATGAGGGGGATCAAGTGATCTTTTCCTTCAATGAATGCGCAAGAAAAAAGGTGCCAATGTATGAGTAATGACCCCTTTGTCGTGCTGGGGCTCGACGAAACCGCTAGTGATGAAATGGTGCGCGAAGCCTATATCGCGGCGATTCGCATTTCCCCACCCGACCGCGATCCCGAAGGATTCCGTCGCGCTCGCGATGCCTATGAACAACTGCGCGACCCCGAGAAGCGTCTCGACCTCCGACTGTTTGGCCCAGCTCCGTTACCCGACCTTGTCGCGTTGGCCGAGACGTTTCCAGAAGAGCGCCGTCATGTGGGTCCCGACTTGTGGCTCAACGTCTTGCGGGAGCCACGGCGATGAGCACGTTTGACCCCCAACGTCGGCAACAACTGCTGGAGACATTGGCGCAATGGGTGGATGACCTCGCCGAAGCGGAGCCGTCACCACCAGGAGCCGCGACGGACGAGGATACTGCTCAGGCACCAGCCCCGGACCTGTTCACGCTGCTCAGCCAGTTGACCGCGCTCACCCGCGAGACCCAACTGCAAGGACGCGCCACTAATCGTTTGCATACGGAACTGACCGGGAAGATGGACACCATGAATGGCCAGATCGAGAGCCTCGGTGGCCAAGTCGGCGGTTTGGAAAGTGTGGTCCGCAAGGTCAGCGATGTGCGACGTGAAGCGCGGCTAGAAGTGATTAGCGAGATATTGGATGTCCGCGACCGCTTTGTCCGTGGACTAGAAGAGGCCCAACGGCGGCTCGCGGCGATCCCCCGCTGGTCGGTACGATTCGCCCAGCGCCCGGTACTGGAAGCCTTAGTGCAAGGGAATGCGCTCGCGTGTGAACGACTGGATGACGTATTGCGTCGGTTTGAGGTGCGGGAGATCGCTTGTCTAGGCAAACCGTTTAATCCGACCCTGATGCAGGCATCGGAAGTAGCGCAAACAACCGAGGCGGCCCCCGGCACCGTCCTCGCGGTGTTTCGCGCTGGTTATACCACTGGGGATCGTGTGTTACGTTTCGCCGACGTGAAGGTCGCAACTTCGTGAGAAGCTAATAGCTGTTAAGGAGCAAATTATGGCGGAAGTCATTGTCGGCATTGACCTGGGAACCACGAACTCGGAAATCGCGGCCTTTGTTGATGGGAACGTGCAGGTCTTAGCCACCGCTGGTGAGCAGATCATGCCGTCCGTGGTGGGGCTCGCCGCCGATGGCGCTCTGCTGGTGGGCACGTCGGCCCGCAACCAATACGCGCTCTATCCTGAGCGCACCATCAAATCCATCAAACGCGAGATGGGCACCGATCACAAGGTGACGCTGGGGGACCGTACCTACTCGCCCCCCGAAATCTCCGCGATGATCCTGCGCACGTTGAAGACTCGCGCGGAAGCCGTCTTGGGGACTGAGGTCCGCAAAGCGGTCATTACTGTCCCCGCCTATTTCTCCGATGCCCAGCGCCAGGCCACACGCGATGCCGGACAGATCGCCGGTCTGGAGGTCGTGCGCATCCTCAACGAACCCACGGCGGCGGCCTTGGCCTACGGCGAGGATCGGCACGGCGCGCGCACGATCCTGGTCTATGACCTTGGTGGTGGCACCTTCGATGTCTCGTTGGTTTATGTAGAAGGCGAAATCACTGAGGTGTTAGCCAGCCACGGTAACAACCGTCTGGGGGGTGATGATTTTGACCAGCTCCTGCTCGACTTCGTCCACGACCGCTTCGTGCGCAGTGGCGGCGTGGACGTGCGCACCAATCCACGAGCCATGAGCCGCCTGTTGCGCGCGGTGGAAGAAGCCAAGAAACGGCTCAGTTTCGAGCCGTTTACGCGCATTCGTGAAGAACATATCGCTGACCGTGACGGGCTGCCGGTCCATCTCGACCAGGAGGTGACGCGCACGGAGTACGAGAACCTCATCCGTCCACTGTTGGAGGGGACACTCGACAGCGTGCATCGCGCCTTGACCGATGCCGGGAAACGACCGGAGGACGTGAACGAAATCCTCCTCGTGGGTGGCGCGACGCGCACGCCGTTGGTGTCGGCGCTCTTAGAAGAAAAAACCGGACTCACGCCGCGCCAAGAACTCCACCCTGATCTCTGCGTCGCGTTCGGCGCGGGGGTGCTCGCCGCGCGTGTCTCCGGGCACGACATTGAGCGAGTCTTGGTGGACATCTCACCCTACTCGTTTGGTCCTTCGTACTTCGGCCTCCTCAACGGCATGCCCTCGGAACACTGCTATCGCCCGATCATCGTGCGCAATACGCCACTGCCGATCAGTCGGACGGAGACGTACCTCACCATGGTCGATAATCAACAAGGCTGGCAAGTCTCGATCTATCAGGGAGACGACCCCTACGCGCTCAATAACATCCTGGTGGGGCGCTTTAGCGTCGAGGGCTTCTCCAAAGTGCCGGCGGGCAATGAGATCCTATGTCGGATGGATTTGGACTTGGACGGCATTCTCCGCGTGACGGCCACCGAGAAGCGCACCGGGCTGAGCAAACACATCACGATTGAAGGCGCGACCACGGCCATGTCCGAGGCCGCGGTTGCCGCGGCGCAACAGCAGATGCAAGCCTTATTTGGCCAAGACGTGGAAGCCGGAACGGAAGAAGGGGAGTGGAATCTCGATACGGAAGACGAGTTGGACGAACTCGATGAATTGGATGAGCTGGAAGGAGAGGCGGAAGCAGCCGAGGCTCAGGCTGGGTCCACACCGGGAGAACCGAAGGATGCGGATCGCGACCGGCGCGTGCAAATCTCCGAAGCGCGGGCGCTGCTCGAACGGAGTCGTCGGTTGCTCGACAGCATGAACAACGATGACCGCGAGGAAGCGATTGGCTTGCACGAGCGGATCGAAAACGCCCTGAACACTCCCGACCCCAAGCGGCTGCACACCGCGATGACCGAGTTGGCCGATCTCTTATTCTACGTCGAGGAGAAATAGCGAGGTATGGAATTCCGTTGTCCGACCTGCCGCGCGCCGTGGCGGCAGGTATCGCAGTGTGGGCGCTGTGGCACCGACTTGAGCCTGGTGATACAGGTCGCCCGCGAAGCCTGGGAAGCCCGCGAAGCCGTCCGCGAGTTACTGTTGGCGGGCGACCAACCCGCCGAAGCGGTACGTCTCGCGCGGGCCGCGTGTCAGTTACATGCGACGCCGCAAGCGCAAAAACTGTTGGTCCTGGCACTGCTCGCTAATGGGCAAACAGCGGAGGCGCTGGAGACACTGAACTCGGTGATGGCTAGTGATTCGTTAATCTTCGATTGACGGGTAACAGCGCTTTGGCTAGGCGCGGAGCGCCTCCTCGTTGGCTCGTGGTGCCTACGCATCTCAAGCGGGTTGTCTTCAACGCGGCGAAAGACTCAATTTCACCCGTTAATCTTCGATTGACGGGACACTAGTGATGAAGCGCAGGATGCCGAAAGTTGACGGCCGTCTGACTCGGCACGGGGATGTTCACGTCGTCCCCTTGCCGGTGAGGTAGCCAATCAACCCGGCAACAATCGCGGTGAGCACCGATTGCGCCCATTTCCTGTCGTCGGCGGAAGCCGTCGGACTCATCAGCACCCATAAGCAAAAAAAGCCGATAGCGCACAGACCCAATAGCGCCACACTCAAGAGGAGCAGGTCTTTTCGACGACGATGCCGTGCATCGTCCGGGTCTTCGGGACTTTTGACCGACAGCTCGTAGTGACCGGCTTGGGCGAGCGCATTGAGATCAAGCGCCGCTTGGTCTTTGGGGGTGGTCATTGCGTTGCCCACATTCTCAAAGTCCGACAATCTCCGTGACGATATGACGGTCCTTGTCGATGATGCCCAACTTCTGTTGCTGATCTTTTGCTTGCACCGCAAGCTCCATCAGCACGATGGCCTTCCGCAAGACATCACTTTTGGTGCCATGAATCTTCAACGCGAGTTCGTCGAGCGTGCGATTCAGTTCGGGTGACACATCAAGACTCAGTCGTACCTTGTCCGCGCTCATGGGCATATCCTCTTTCGTGTGTAGATATTGCGTAAATACTACTACACGTCTTGACGACTCAAGCAAAGGGACTCTTGTGGGGCTCGCTAACTTACGAATAGCCGCACCGACGAAAAGGCATGATGCCTAGCGCGAGTGAGAGAGCGCGCCGCTTTTGGTCCCACCTATTTGGGAAATTGTGGAGCGGGGGCCTGAAGCCACTGCAACCGCAGAAAATTCCACGCCGCATGAAGCGCCTGCCGCGCGGCAGGCACCCGCGCCGCGAGCACTTTCACGGCGATGCCACGCTCGCGTGGAAGCCCCGTCACTCCACACATCACTCCCGGTTGCGTGGCCATCAGTCCCACCAGGTCTCTGACCATAGCAGGTGAGACTTGTGGCCCAATCAACACCGCTTGTCCCCACACACGCTGACCAGCCAGGATGCCTGGCCCATCCAGCCCCTGTTGCACGGGCAGGGCGAGACTCCGTTCCCGCAGTAGTAATTTGCCGGTGGTGGTATCGCGCGCGGTAAGACCGTTGGCGAACGCTTCAAACCGCGCCATCTGTTCCGGCATGAGAAACAGCTCCTTGCCAAAGAACCAGGCTCGCGCGTCTAACTCGACGTGCAGGGTTTGCGCGAACCGCGACTGGGGGAACAGAATCACCGGTTCAGGACAGTATTCGGCATACGCATCGGCGGCGAGCGTGAAACTCACGTGTTGGAGGGCGCAGTTCGCGGTCATCGCATGAATCTTTTCCGCCGCTTGCGTGGTGATATGCACCCGCGCGCTGGGGTCGAGGGTAAAGCGCAGTGTGGCGCGGTCCCCTTGAATCAAACCACCACCAGGGGTCTGCACATAGATCACGGCCATATCCGGCAACACCGGGTCCAGATGCCACGGGTGCGTGAAGTGAAAAGGATGCGACACGAAACTCTGTTGGAGGTGCGTCTTGCCTTGGCGCACGTGAAAAACTAATTCACAGCGCCCGCGCTTGCCGGAAGAGCCAGCGGGTCGTTGCGACAGTGGTTCGTCGCGATAGGCAGCGAACTCTGGCGGTCCATGAGGAATATGAGCATCCATGTGGGCGAAGAGGATCAAGGGACTTTTTCCTCTTGCGTCGCTCCGGTGGCGACACTCCGCAGAAACCCCTGTTCCTCCGCGGTCCGCAGCGCGCGCTGGCGCACGTCGGGATCGCTCGTGTCTCCCTCGGTGAGACCATTCAGTCCCAGCACGCGCCGCTGTCCACCAAAAGGGACGAGCGTGATCTCTTTTTCCTCTCCGGGTTCAAACCGCACCGCCGTGCCCGCGGGAATATCGAGCCGCAGCCCAAACGTCGCCGCACGATCAAAGCGTAACGCGCGGTTCACCTCGAAGAAGTGATAATGCGAACCGATCTGGACGGGGCGGTCGCCGGTGTTCAGCACCGTCACCGTGGTGGTGGCGCGCCCCGCGTTCAATGTGATCTCGCCAGTGGTGGGAAGAATTTCACCTGGAATCATGTCTGCTCCTGCCTGGGAAAAAATCAGCGGCGCGCCGTTCGCA